>JAFAOB010000422.1 GCA_019238055.1 Alphaproteobacteria bacterium | reverse complement strand
AGATTATAGGGGTCTGTGCCGGGTAGGCTCGCGCAACCAAACATAAGATCGATGTTATAGCGAAAGACGTACGCTGCAATCCCACTCCACAAAAGCTGAGCTGCCGCGCCTTGGCGATATGCGCGGTCGACGCAGGAACGGCCAAGTTCGAGAATTTCACCGGGGTACGCGACAAGTCGTGCAATATCAAACTCGCCGGCGGAATAAAACCCGCCGAGACGGGTTGCTACATCGCGCCGGATCAGACGATAAGTCCCGACAACGATCTCAGGACCGATCCCGCGGCTGTGATCGAGTGCGAGCAGGTGATCGCAGCTCTCGTCGAAGCGGTCAAAGTCACGACGCAGATGCTGAGCTTCCACCGCCGCTCTTGCGCCCAAGGCCTCGCAGAAAACGCGATAGCGCAGCGCCTGGGCCGCCTCGATATCGGCCCCGCTCTCGGCCAAACGCACCTGCAACTTCCCCGAGCGGATATCGAGAACACGGGAGCTTGCCGACCCCACGGCGGTTCCCGAAGGCGGATGCCCCGGTGAAAACGTGACGCTTTGGATCATCGATCCGTCACGGCTTCCTGCTGTGAGGTAGCGAGACCCTGACATTGGGGGCCGCAGCGCAGCGGGCTCGCAGCGCAAGGAGGTATTTCATTCCATACCATGCCCGGTTTTGGCGCGACGCGGGATGGCATAGAGCTCGAGGCGATGACCGACGAGTTCGTATCCCAATTTGTTGGCGACTGCCTCCTGCAATTTTTCGATTTCTTCGTTACGGAACTCGACAACCTGGCCGGATTGCAGGTCGATCAGATGGTCATGGTGAGCGCTCGGCATTTCCTCATAACGCGATCGGCCATCGCCAAAATCATGGCGCGCGATGATGTTCGCCTCTTCGAATAGCCGGACGGTGCGATAGACGGTCGCGATGCTGATATGAGGATCGATCGCAGTGGCGCGGCGATAAACCTGCTCGACATCCGGATGGTCCGCAGATTCCGAAAGGACGCGCGCGATCACGCGGCGCTGTTCGGTCATCTTGAGGCCTTTGTCGAGGCAGAGCTGCTCCAGCCGCGAAATCATCGCGTCTCCATTATGAGCGTGCGCCTGCACAATAGCGCAAAGCTCGCCGTCAGCTTATGGCGCGGATTGGGGTCCCGCAACAGCCGAAAAATCGAGAACGGCGCCGCCGCGCTTCAGGCTCGGGCGCGCCGTGCCCGGGTTCCGAGCCCGATCTCTTTGGCTAAACGGCTGCGCTGGCGCGCATAGTTCGGAGCCACCATCGGATAGTCTGGCGCCAATCCCCAACGCTCGCGATAAGCTTCCGGAGTCATGTTGTAAGCGGTCTTCAAATGCCGCTTCAGCATTTTTAGTTTCTTGCCGTCTTCAAGACAGATGATGTAATCAGCGTGAACCGACTTTTTGAGAGGTACCGCTGGTTGTGGCCGTTCTGCCGGAGCAGCCGGTACGCTGCCGATATTAGCCAGCGAATTATACACTTGGTTGATCAGCACCGGCAAATCACCAACAGCAACTGTATTGTTGGAGACATGCGCTGCGACGATTTCTGTCGTCAGTGCCAGTAAGTCACTGTTTTGATCGGAGTTGTTCATTTTGCGAGCCCTACGCTACACCTCTTTTGAGAATATAAGTAATGATCAAGGGCGGGGCAATCGGGTTATCCTCCGACGTCTTACAATTTGCGACCGAGCGCAGTGATCAATTCAACGGGGCGGACTATGGCCAAAGCCAGCCGGCGCGAACTCAAGTCGACAACAACAGCCGCAGGACCAGGGCATCGGCATGGCCCGAGCGGCGGCGATAATAATTGGCGCGGCGGCCGATTTGTACAAAGCCGTGAGCGGCATAAAGTGCGCGGGCGGGAATATTGTCCTCTGCGACTTCGAGAAACAGGGTGCGGGCTCCGCGGGACCGGCATTCGCCCACAATCGCAGCCAGCAAAGCGGATCCGATTCCGGCCCGTCGCCGCGCGGGAACCACCCCAAGGGCCAGGATCTCGCATTCCTCGCCTATACCTTGAGCCAGCGCCAGTCCGGCCGCCTCCTCGTTCTCAAAGGCGATTCGACCAACGAACCCGATCATAGCGACGATTTCGGCCATTGCTTGGGGCGGCCATGGATCATCGGAAAAACAGCTGCTGTGCAATTGTGACAGCAGCACCGTCATTGCCGCTCCAGCTGCACGCGGTATCGGTTCCAGACGAATCATAAATTTTGGGGCCGATACCCGCCAGGTACGGTGACGTCGGGGGGACGCAGATAGAGCGGCCGCACTTCGCCGCCTCGTTCGCCGCACCGCCACCGCCGCATTGCGGCGCTAAGCGCACCAACCGCTGGTGTTAGTCCCGTTGCCACCATAGCGACATCATAATGTTCAGCAAGCGGGGCAGCGGCGCGCACAACGGCATCGCCGATAATCACGATGGCGGAACCTCGAGCCGAAGGAATCGCGCTTGCGAGCGTCTGAGGTAAATACGCGGCAGGTTGCGAAAGGGGGCGGTGCGCCGTATCGAAGAGCTGGACGTAGATTTCAGCCCGCCTGCTTTCGAGGGCCACCATAAGGGCACGATCACCGAGCATGGCAGTCGGAACGGCCTCGGCCATGGCTTCGAAGCTGCTGATGCCGATTAGCGGCAACCTGCGCGCGAATGCGATCCCGCGTGCCGCCGCAATCCCTACTCGGATCCCGGTAAAACTCCCTGGTCCGGTCGTCACGGCGACGCAATCGAGTGCTGAAGCGCTCAGCCCAGTGACACTCATTACGTCATCGATTATCGGCAATAATGCCTCGGCATGACCGTGCATCATCGCCGCACTTCTTGTCGCCAGCTGCTGATCACCGGCGGCAAGCGCAACTGCGCAGGCGCTCCCTGCTGTGTCGATCGCGAGGATTAGTGGTTCACAGGCTGAGATCAGATGGCCCGGACCTCAACCACTTCGGGAATGTAATGGCGCAGCATGTTTTCGATTCCGGCCTTCAACGTCGCGGTCGAACTCGGGCAACCCGAGCACGAGCCCTGCATATGCAGGTAAACGACGCCATCGTCGAAATCATGAAAGATTATGTCGCCGCCATCCTGCGCTACCGCCGGTCGTACCCGGGTCTCAAGCAATTCCTTGATTTGGGCGACGATCTCGTCGTCCTCCTCATCGGCGGCGGTGTCCGCGGCCTCGCCGCCACCGTTAAGAAACACCGGCTGCCCAGTGGTAAAATGCTCCATGATTGCGGCCAGGATCGCCGGCTTTAGGTGATACCAGTCGCCGTCTTCCTGTTTTGTGACGGTGATGAAATCTGCTCCGAAAAACACCCCGCTTACATTAGTCAAGGAGAACAGCCGTTCAGCCAACGGTGAGATTCTAGCCGCCGGCGCATCGGTAAAATTCGCTGTTCCCCTCGCCATCACCGCTCGCCCCGGGAGAAACTTCAGAGTCGCCGGGTTCGGCGTCTGCTCGGTCTGAATGAACATCGGCGCTCCACGCATGTAGATTAAGGCAATTCCTAGCATGGGTGGCTCACTGCGTTGATTCAAGCCCGTGGGCTCACCAAGCTCAGACCTATCAGCTGCTGGTGCTCGGCATGGCCCCAAAGGTGCCGCGCGGATTTCGCCCTTAACGGCCGTGTCGCCTCACGGGCGCAGTAATCCGCTGATCTGTTGTGCCTCGCGCAAGACCGGCTCGGCGATGGCACGCGCGCGCTCGACGCCACGGCGCAAAACTGCGTCGATATAACCCGGGTCGGCCATCAGCCGGCGCATTTCGCCACCGATCCGCCCCAGCACCTCGACCGAAAGCTCGGACAGCGCCTCTTTGAATTCGGAGAAATTGCGACCGGCAAATCGGGTGAGCGCCACTTCGCGCGACATGCCCGCCAAGGCGGCGTAGATCCCGAGCAGATTGTCAGCCTCGGGGCGGCGCTCGAGATCGGCGATTGTCGATGGCAGTGGCAGGGGATCGGTTTTGGCCCGGCGGATCTTCAACGTGATCGCTTGCGCGTCGTCGGTCATGTTGATGCGCGAAAAGTCGGAGCTGTCCGATTTCGACATCTTTTTGGTGCCGTCGCGCAGGCTCATGACCCGTGTTGCCGCCCCAAAGATCTGCGGTTCGGGCAGCGGGAAAAAATCGCGGTCATAGCGGCGGTTGAACGCACCGGCGATGTCCCGCGCGAGTTCCAAATGCTGCTTCTGGTCCTCGCCGACCGGGACATGAGTCGCCTTGTAGACGAGAATGTCCGCCGCCATCAGTACCGGATAAGAATAAAGGCCAAGCCCCGCCATTTCGCGCTGCTTGCCGGCTTTTTCCTTGAATTGCGTCATCCGGTTCAGCCAGCCGAGCGGCGTGAGGCAGGCCAATAACCAAGCAAGCTCGGCATGGGCTGGAACCATGCTCTGATTGAAGATGATACAACGCTCGGGGTCGATCCCGGCCGCGATATAGGCGGCCGTCACCTCGCGGGTGCTGGCGCGCAACTCATCGGGGTCCTGCGGTAGGGTCAACGCATGCAAATCGACAATGCAGAAGATGCATTCGTATTCATTCTGCAATGCGACCCAGTTGCGAATCGCACCCAGATAATTACCGAGATGCAAATTGCCGGTCGGCTGCACGCCGGAGAAAATACGGTTCATAGTGCCTGTTATCGCTGCGGGGTGGCGCCGGTCAAGCCGGTTGCCGGCGCAGCCGGCCACGCAGATCGCGCCAGTCGGCGACGCCGAGCGCCAGCGCCAAAATGGCGAACGCCGCGAGCCCGGCGCCGCACAGACCGGCCAACGCGGTGATCCGAATAGGCGCTGCCGATGTGAGCGCCGGCGCGAAGGCAGAACGCATCAGCACCAGCACAACTCCCATGCCAATTGCCGCGACGGCGATCCGGGGCAGATTGCGGCGCGCCCGCCGATCCAGCATGAAATGCTTACGCCTCATGAGCAGTACCAGCAGAGCCAACGCATTGAGCCAACCGGCGCCGCTCGTCGCCAAGGCGATGCCGACATGTGCCAAAAACCGCATCAGGATCACGGTGAGGCCAAGATTGACTGCCATAGCGGTCACCGCGACTTTGACCGGTGTGGCGGTGTCGTGGCGCGCAAAAAACGCCGGCGCCAGCACCTTGATCAAAACAAAGGCGGGAAGTCCCGCCGCATAAGCGGCGAGAGCCGCGGCTGTCGCAGCGGTGTCGCTCGCGCCAAACGCGCCGCGTTGAAAGAGTATGGCGAGGATCGGCTGCGCCAGCACCACCAACCCCATCGCCGCCGGCAGGGTCAGCAGCAAGGCCAATTCAAGCCCGCGGTTCTGCGTCGCCACTGCGGCGCCGTCTTCGCCGAGCCTCAGCTGGCGGGACAACGGCGGCAGGATGGCGGTACCGACGGCGATGCCGACAACGCCGAGAGGCAGTTGGTTGAGCCGGTCGGCATAATAGAGATATGACACCGAGCCGCCCGGCAGAAACGAGGCGAGTGCGGTCGAAATCATCAGATTGAGCTGCGTCACCCCGGCGCCGACCGCACCCGGTCCCATGATTGCCAAGGTGCGGCGCACCTCCCGGGTCAAGCGCGGCCACGGCAGCCGCAAAGCGAGTCCAGCCTGCGCACAGGAGAACATCAGCCAAAGAAACTGGGCCAGTCCGGCGGCGGTGATCGCCCAAGCCAAAGCTCGGCCGTCATGCCACCCAAACCGCCGCATCATCAGCAATGCCGCGATCAGGAACAGGTTTAACAGAGTCGGTGTCGCGGCGGCGGCGGCGAAACGATCGACCGAGTTCAGCACACCACCCTGCAACGCCACCAGAGCGATGAACAATAGATAAGGGAAGGTGATGCGGGCGAGATCGATGGCGAGCGAAAACTTCTCGGGATGCTCACTAAATCCGGGCGCGATCAGATGCATCAGCGACGGCATGAAGATCTCGCCGCCGAGGACGAAGACGACGAGTGCGGCGAGCAATACCGCGAGCGCGTCCTCGGCGAAGATGCGCGCGTTCTCCTTGCCGTGCTGCGCCATCGCCCCAGCGAACAGCGGCACAAAAGCGGCACTGAAAGCACCCTCGGCAAACAGCGAACGGAACAGGTTCGGCAGCCGCTGCGCTACAAAAAACGCGTCCGCCACCGGGCCGGCGCCGAGCAACGCCGCGGTCAGGATGTCTCGAACAAAACCCATTACCCGGCTCATCAAAGTATAGGAGCCGACGGTGGCGACTGAACGCAGCAGCGACATGGGCGCGGGTTTAGTCGAAAACTGCGCCCGAGAAAACGTCGCAGCAATTCGGCTTTGGTTGGTCAACCGCTACAGCGTTTTTCATCGCAGGCAAATTACTCTCAATCCCAGCTATCGCTTTTACGTAATATGTGGTTTGAAACATTTACTCCCTACGACAACGCGAATCGGCCGGCGCGCCCGATCTTCCGCAAACGGACCACGCTGCGGGCGGATTATCTCAGCTATTGCACGAGTTCGAAGAATGCCTCACTGATCTGGTCGTCCTTGATGTCGATGCTGGCGACTTCGGAAATGTGATCATGTACGCCCGCGCCAGCTCCGGTCTGACGATTCAGCCGACAAAATGGCGCGTGAGCCAGGCGAGCGTGTCGGCCGGCGCCTCCTCCGGCACGTAATGACCGCAATCGATCGGGCCACCCGACACATCGCTCGCGTAATCGCGCCACACCGCGAGCACGTCGCCATAAACGGTGCCGGTATGGCTCTTCGCTCCCCAGATCACAAGCAGCGGACAGCCCACTCTCCGGCCAGCCTTTTTGTCGGCCTCGTCCATTTCAAAATCGCAGGTCACACAGGCGCGGTAATCCTCGCATGACCCACGAATTGTCTTCCAATTGAAGCAACGGACATATTCGGCGAAAGCTTCGGGATCGAAAAAGCCAAGACCGATGCCGGGCTTCGACAATTTCTTTTCCATGAAGTATTGCGCCGGCACACCAGCCATCATCCGCTCGGGCATATCGTAAGGCTGCGCCATAAATACCCAGTGCCACGATTTCAGCGCCCAGTCTTTCGAGGCATGGGTCCAAATGTGATAATTCGGCAGGATATCGATGACAGCGGCACGCTTGACCCGGTCGGGATGGTCGAGACACATGCGGTGAACGGTACGCGCGCCGCGGTCGTGCCCGGCCACACGGAATTCGCGATACCCAAGCCGTTCCATGACCTCGACCTGGTCCTGCGCCATCGCCCGGAACGAGTAGTTGATGTGGTTCTCGCCACCCTCTTCGGGGCCGACGCTGTCGCCATAGCCGCGCAGATCGGCGGCGACAACATGAAAACGTTTGGCGAGATCGGGGGCCACCTTGCTCCATGAGGCGTGGGTCAGCGGGTTGCCGTGCAACAGCAGCAAGGGCGGGCCGTCGCCGCCGTGCCGCAATGCGATCCGCGCGCCCGAAATGTCGATTTCGGTCCTGGTAAACCCCTCAAACATTTTTGCCACTCCTGGACAAGGATCGATATCCGTCTTCCTCGAGCACTTTATCGCCAATTTTTGCGCGCGGCCAAATGGCTGCTCCGGATCTGGTTCGAGCGGCGGATTGGCTGCTAGCATCGTGACCACCGGTTAGGAGTTCGCGCCAGCCTCGCATCAGGCGCGTTCATCCTGGCTCCGCAAACGATCATGATATGAATATCGGAGCACGGCGGCGGCAGTGCTTCAAGAACGGGGATTAAGTTTAACATGATCATCATAGGGCTTCTTGCGATGATGCACCGATCCCGAACAAAATTTGTGCTAATCGCAATCGGGGTCTCAGTGATCGCCGCGACAGCAACAGGAAACAAGTCAGCAGCGGCTTCGGATACTCAACGTCGCCTCTATGCCGTCAACGAGACCCCCAGCAATCGGGGAAATATATCGGTCTACGACACCGATGCCGGCCATCGCCTAGTCAAAACTATCGCGACGGTACCCAACATCGCCGATGTCAGAGGCGTAGCCGCGAGCGCCGTAACCGGCAAGCTATACGTCGCCTATTTCGATGCGGCTGGTACTGGCAAGATCTATTGCCTAGACATTTATGAAGACCACATTTTATGGAATAAAACGGTAGAGCCCGGAGTAGATCGCCTCGCGATTGATCCAAGCGGGCATCGCCTCTATGTCCCGACTTGGGAAGGCGGCCACGCCGATTACATCAATGTTCTCGACGCCGCCAGCGGTGATGTTGTCCGCAAGGTTTATTTTTCCAATCGGTCCCACGACGCTCAGTATCCGTTGGCGGGGCCTCTCTTCCAAGAGACCAAGGCCTTGGACGGCAGCGGTAATTATCTCTATCTGATCGACCCGCGCAGCTACACCATAGCCCGTGTTGGGCCTTACTCAGGAATTCTCGGGCCCTACGCCGTCGATGGTTCCAGCCGCTTTGTCGTAAACGATGTGACAGATCTGTGGGGGATGCAGGTTGCCGATCTCACAACCGGTCGGATCGTGACTGCAACCCTCCCTGATCATCCGCCCGGAAAGGCCGGACTGATGCACGGCATCGGCTGGACCCCTGATCAAACCGAAGTCTGGCAAAGCAGCAGCGGCAGCGACCCGCACATCTACATCTGGGATGTATCAAGTCCCATCGCCCCAAGGTTCAAGCAAACCCTGACGCTCAGAAGCGGTCGGGGGTCCCACTGGCTGACCTTTGACATCAGAGGCGAATACGGATACGTCGCCCCCGAGAAAAACAGCGAGGATGGAACCGAGATCTTTGACGTTCGTACCCACTCCTATGTCGGGACGATCGGAGCCTCGGAAGACATGCTCGAAATCGACTTCACCAATGGCAAGGTAAGCCAAGTCGGCGACCAATATGGTATCGGTCGGAGGACAGCGGCTCTCCGGCGGTCTCAGATCGGTGAGGGCACGGACCGCCGGTGAAGAACCTCCGGCCAGAGCGCGGATGTGGCGCACTGGCCTTCTGCGCTTCCATCGAACTGCGCTTCCATCGAAACGGTCGGGTCCGGTGTGCGAACATCCCTGGCGCGGGTTAAGCGAGCAATTTCTTGAGCCGTGCGGCGATCTGGTCGGGCGGGTCTTCACCGCTGAACGACGCGGTAAAGCGGCCCTTCGGGTCCATGACATAAATGATGGACGTGTGATCCATTGAATAATCACCGCCGGGCTCGGGATGCTTCGCGTAATAGACGCGGTATTCCTTGGCCGCTTGCGCGATCGCGGCGTCGCTGCCGGTCAGTGCCAGGATCGGCGCATCGAATGCCGAGACGTAGTCCTTCATGACCGGTGCCGTGTCGCGCTGAGGGTCGATCGTAATAAACACCGGGCGGACCTCACTTTTCTCGGCGCCGAGATCGGACAAGGCCAGCGCCATGTTGTTGAGTGCGGTCGGGCAGGCGTCAGGGCAATGGGTGTAGCCGAAATAGACCAATAGCCACTTGCCCTCGAGATCGGTGTTGGTGACCGTGTGACCGTTCTGGTCGATCAGCTTGAACGGGCCTCCGATCGCCGCGCTGAGCAGAGTGCCTTCAGCTCCGCGTCCACTATCGTGCAATTCCAGCGCGACAAAGGCGCCGGCGCCGAGGATCATCAGGCCGCCGAGCAGCGCCGCTGCGAGGACGAGTTGCGGCCGAGGCCGCTGCGGCGCGCTATACGTCGACCCGCGCGGTGCGTCGCCATCCATGCTATCTCCTCCCTAATGCTGTGTTGTGGCGGCGGGTCCGACGGCACCCACCCGTTCGACCGCGACATCGACCGTGCGCGTCCCGGCCTTGGCAAAGTTCAGCGTCAGCGGAAACGATTGGCCAGCCTTCAGCGGCTCCTTCAGTCCCACGAGCATGATGTGCATGCCGCCCGGCGCTAAGGTCACCTTCTGGCCGGCGGGAATATCAATGCCCGCGATCGGCCGCATCTTCATAACCATGCCCGACATTTCCATCGTGTGCAGCTCGGCCTTTTGCGCGATTGGGGTCGAAGCAGCAACGAGCCGGTCGGCGGTCGGCGAGCGGATTGTCAAATACGCAGCGCCGATATTGGATTTGCCCGGCGTCGCCCGTGCCCAGGCATCGTGGACCTCAAGCTGTCCGGTCTGCGCCGATGCCGCTGCGGCGGCGAACACGAAGCTGGCAACCAGCAACACGGTCCTGATCGCTTTCATTATGTGATGTGCCTCCGCCGTAATGACCGTTCGCGGCTCAGAATAATTCGCCGCTGATCGACGCGGACCGAGGCGTTTTATCGCGCCCCGTTGCGCACAGCCGTTTTTGACGGCGCCTCGGCCACCGCGAGGCAGGCGTGCGGCAGATTGCTCACCAGCAGCGGCTTGGCGTGCGAGGGCGGCGGATGCAGCGCCTCCGGGGTAAACCACCAGGCGAGTTCCTTGCCGCAGCCATCACCCGCCGGTGGCGGCACCTGGTCGTGGCAAAGGGGCTCTCCGGGCGGACATGCCATCCGCATATGAAAGTGATAATCGTGTCCCCACCACGGCCGGATTTTGGCAAGCCAGGCGCGGTCGGCCCCGGCCTCACGGCACAATTCGCGCTTGATCGCGGGATTGACAAAAATCCGCGCCACCTGCGGCGCGCTCGCCACCGCCCGGTACATTTTGAGATAGGACGGGTTCCAAACTCCGGGGTCGACATGCAGCCGGTCGGCGGCGACGACCTCGGTGGCGGACATTTCGTCTCGTTCGCTTGGGCTCAGCCGGCGGTCTGGCATCGGCGTCAGCCAGATATCGGCATCGAGCCCGATCTGGTGCGAGCCGTGCCCGGTCAGCATCGGGCCGCCGCGCGGCTGTGCGATGTCGCCGATCAGCAGCCCCGGCCAGCCGGCCGCGGCCGGCATTTTTGCCGCCAGCTGCTCGATAAATCGGATCAATGCCGGGTGCCCCCAGGCGCGGTTGCGCGACGGGCGCATGACCTGCCAATTCGGGCCATCGGCGGGCAGCTCGGCGGCGCCTTCCAGACACCCGCGTTCATAGGAGCCGATCGCTTCGGCTGGCCCCGGCGCCGGCGTGGTTTCGCCGCCAAAAACCCGCTGCGCCGCATCCGCCGGCAGATGCGCCAGCAATTCCGCGCGGTGTGCCGCCTCCTCGGCGACCGTGTCCTGCGCCATCGCTGCAGTGGAGACGGCGCAGAGTGCGATGATCGCCGTAAGGATTTGAGCTTTACGCATCACCGTTCGCTTCCACCGAGAAATAGTTTTTGGCATGCTCCCAATCTCCGCGAATACGCTGCGAGAGTGGGAGTCCGCTTCACGGTCAACCGAACAGCTGTAGCCGCCGCCGGCGAGCGAATGATCACCTGCCCTACCTGGGCATGATTGCCGCCGCCGATGGCCGAGGACGGCAATATACGGTTTCCTTGCTGGTCCCGATCTGCTGAAAATACAGCGGATCTACAGCAGAATTCATCCTGCGATTGAATAGCCCCAGACCCGACCGGCGTTTCGCGACCGCAGCGCGGGCGCCGCCCCATGTGACTTTGGCAAAGCTGAACCCATCCCGGATTTCCAATCATTCTGCCGACCCGCCTCCCAGTCGAGATCGGGGGAGGATGCGACGCGAGTCGGGCAAATTTGGGGTCGGTGCTGACCAAGCCGGCAGCAACAGCGAGCAGGCGGGTGGGTTGATGATTGACCAGAATCCGTGGTTACGCTCGTTCGACGGGGCCGCCCCAAGTATCACCGGTCCAGCCGTGCTCGTCATATTCCGCCATGCATTGGTCGACGAGCGCCGTTATCTGGTCCATTGTTCCATTGCGGCGGGCGCCGGTCAGGGCCTGAATGCGGATATCCTCGTGGTTCCCGGCATAATTGCGCTCGTAAAGCTCGTGGCGGCCGCCGAATTCGGTGCCGATCGCATCCCACAAGAGCTTCATGATCTTGATGCGCTCTTTGTAGCCGATGCCGTTCGAGCCCCGAACATAGCGCTTGAGATAGGGGTCGATTGTCGGGTTGGCGAAATCCTTGACTGATGATGGCAAATAGATCAGCGCCGAGGCGACGATTTTCTCGATGATCTCCTTGATCTTGGAGTAGGCGTCGGGAGCGAAGACGCGGTAGGACAACGCCGCCTGCAGATTGGGCAACAGCGCCTCACCAACCCAAGGCTGGGGATTCGCCACCATGCAATCCGACAATGACCAGAACAGATTGCGCCACGAGATGATCTCGCCCAGCATCGCCTGATTGCCGCGGAACTCGTCACCGCCGGTCGCGTGCAGAGCCCGCGCCACCAGCCCGCAGATAAAGTCGAGCTTGACCGCAAACCGCGTGCAGCCCTGAAAGCAAAAGCCGTTCAGAAATCCGGAACGCGGGTAAAAGCTCAAGATTTTTTCCGGGTCGCGGTGAACCAGTACGTTTTCCCACGGGACCAATACGTTATCGAGAACAAAGATTGCGTCGTTCTCGTCAAACCGTGAAGACAGCGGGTAGTCGTAAGGCGAGCCCAAAGTCGTGGCGATGCGCTCATAGGAATTGCGGCAGATCAGTTTTATACCCGGGGCATCCATCGGCAGAATAAACATGACCGCCAGATCGGGATCCGTGGTGGCGGTCGCGGCGTTTTGACCGAGAAAGTTATAATGGGTGATCGCCGCGGCAGTCGCGACGACCTTGGCGCCGGAAACGATGATCCCGGCGTCGGTCTCGCGCTGGATCGTGACATAGACGTCCTTGACCTCGCTCGTCGGCCGCCCGCGATCGACGGGCGGGTTGACGATTGCGTGGTTCATGAACAGCACGCTCTCTTGTGCGCGGCAGTACCAGCGGCGCGCATTGGTGGCAAATTGTCCATAATACTCGGCATTGGCGCCGAGCGTGTTCATCAGCGAAGCCTTGTAATCGGGGGTGCGACCCATCCAGCCATAAGAGAGCCGCGACCATTCGGCTATGGCGCGCTGTTGCGCGACCAGCTCTTCGCGCGAGCGGGCAACGCGAAAATATTTGTGCGTATAGCCGCCCGAGCCGGTATCGGTCGGCGAGGTCAACACTTCTCTGGTTTTGGAGTCATGCAGAGCATCGTAAAGGCGGGCCAGCGAGCGGACCGAATTGGCAAACGCCGGATGGGTTGTCACATTGGTTACGCGCTCGCCGTCGATATAGACCTCGCGGCCGTCGCGCAGGCTCGCGATGTACTCCGCACCAGTAAAAGGCCGCCGCTCCCCCGCGCGAATACTATCCTCGGGCACCACGTGCTGCCTCCGTCCTTGCTCAGGGTCGCCTTGGTATAGCTCTCACGGCGTTTGACTGGCCACCCCCGGCCCAGCCATTCCGGCGACTGATCAATCGCTCTTAGGATTGTCTACCAGCTGCAGCACCCGCGCTGCGCAGAACGACAGGCGAATGTCGCACAGGACGAGCGGTCGACCCACTGACGGGACCGGGTCGATCAGCGATGCAAGGCGGCAAGGGCACGACAGCGCGGGCGCAGCTCCCGCGCTGTCGCCATCCCGAGCCGATGGGCTTTATCGAGAGACGGGGCCGCGCTCTGCGTTCCGGATCGCCTGGTCAAAAGCTGCCATGACCGCCGCGTGCGAGGAACGATCGTTCATCGTCTCGACATTGGTAAAACCGCGCGAGCGCGCCACATCGATCAGCAGCGTATGCGCGGACCATGCAATCGTGGGATCCTCGAGCCGCTTGGCCGCCGCACGCAACGCGCCGACTGCGCATCGCTGTCCGCCAAACGACCGATATGTCCGCCGCGTCCAATCTTTTGGATCGGCGATCATATCCTTTGCCTCGCGCAATAGATCAGCGACAGCCAGCCCACGCTCGGCGGGTGTGGGTGCGCGCAGCATGGTCGGTGCTGTCTGTTTCTTGCCGCGCAGTCGAGTGTGGAACCACAGCCGGCAGCCATGCCGGCTCCACAGCGGGAAAAGCCCGGTATCGTACGAGGTCGTTGCGGGGAAATAAGTACCATCGAATGGCATCGCGATCTCCTATCGTCGCTCCGTTATCGATCCCTCCGACGCCGCACTTACGCGGCGTGCATCTCCCCCGCGACGCACGCGCGCGATCGGGTCGGGCGAAGTTACTTTGGGGCCGGCTGCGCGCCGCCGCTTCGTATCAACGACACAGCGGCTATCAACGATCCCGCCACATACCTTTGCCGCCGCGGGAACATAAGCCCTCCTTCTCTTCGGGAGTTCATCCCGTGGCCGAATGATTACCTCGACCCTGCAACCTGTCAATCTCCGAGCGGAAAATGGAGAAGCTAATCGGAGGCCAAGCCGCCATTTTTCGGCCGCAAAGAACAGCGGTACCGATGTGGTCGGCCGGCTACCTTGACCAATAAATCGGATGCAAAGTCGCGGCTGTTATTAAGCGAGCGCAGCGAGAGCGGAGCTTAGCTGCCGGTGACCTTGCATGCCGGTGCCCGGCGCGATTTACTAAGGGCACGGCGAGGAGGATAGCGATGGCCGAAATACGCATGATCGCGAGCGGGTTACGGTTTCCTGAAGGGCCGGTGGCAATGACCGATGGATCGGTGGTTTTGGGCGAGATCGCCGGCGCCGCGGTCACCCGAGTCGCGGCCGATGGCACGAAATCCCCGATCGGGAATGCCGGCGGCGGCCCGAACGGGCTCGCGACGGGTCCCGGCGGCGCTCTTTATGTCTGCAATAATGGCGGCAATGAATACGCGCAGGGCGGTTTTCTATCGACCGGTCCATCGCAGGATTACCAAGGCGGCTACATCCAGCGCATCGATCCGCAAACCGGCGCAACGCAAATCCTCTATCGTGAGTGCAACGGACACAGATTATCGGCGCCCAACGACATCGTCTTCGACCGCCAAGGCGGGTTCTATTTCACCGATCTCGGCAAGAGACGGGCGCGCGATCGCGACCATGGCGGGCTTTATTATGCTCTGCCTGACGGTTCGAAGATTGTCGAACTCGTGCATCCGATGCTGAGCCCGAACGGGGTCGGATTGTCGCCCGACGAAAAGACGCTCTACGTCGCCGACACTGAGTCTTCGCGACTCTTCGCCTACCACATCATCTCCCCAGGTAGTTTAAAGACGGAGGGGTTCCCGGCGCCATATGGCGGTCGGCTGGTTTGCGGCCTTCCCGGCTTCCAGCGTTTCGATAGTCTTGCCGTCGAGACATCGGGCAACATCTGTGTCGCCACGCTGATTACTGGCCACATTACTGTAATCGCCCCCGATGGCCGAGTCGTGCGGCAGGTCAAAATGCCCGATGTCTATCCGACAAATATCTGCTTTGGCGGCAGTGATATGAAGACCGCATACGTTACCCTGTCCGGTACCGGCCAACTCGGCGCGATGGAATGGCCCGAGCCCGGTCTGCGCCTGAACTTTTCACGGTAACCCCAGCGGCTCCGCTGTGAGCGGCACCGGAACCATTCCAGATTAGAAGGTCTCGGTGCTGCCGTCCGGTCGATTTATCCTTCGCGCTGCAATTGCCGGGCCCTCTGCGCCGCCGGCCGATCATGGCAAGATTTCAGCCATACTTCGGCTTTGGGGAAATCGGCGAGGTTGACCCTCGCCTGGCGCGCCCAGACGAGAATGCTCGCGACATTGAGATCGGCTACGGTGAAGTGCTGGCCGAGCAGGTACGGAATTGTTGTCACCGCCGCATCGAGCACCTTGAGCGGTGTCGCGAGAGCGCGCTCGGCTTCGTCCGTCCGCCGCCGCGGCATCGCGCCGATCCTCAGGGCCGATCCGGTTGAGCAGCACGGTCAGCGCCGACCGCTCGACTTCGGTCATTCCCCAAAAGCTCCATTGCCAAGCCCGCGCTTCATCATCGAGGCTCTGCGGATAGAGTCCGGCAGCGCCGCTGCCGTATTTCTTGGCGAGATAAAGATTGATCGCCATTGATTCCCACAGCCTGAAGCCATTATCGTCGATCGACGGGATATGGCCATTCGGGTTGATCGCCAGGTAATCCGGCCGCCGGGTGCCACCATCGGCAAAATCGACCTTCACATGCTCGTATGGGATCCCGAGTTCTTCCGCCATCCACAAGGTGCGAAATGTGCGCGAGCGTGCCACGCCATAAATCTTGAGCGCCATCCATCGCCTCCTTTGTCGCTATTCGAATAGCCTCGGCGCTCAGCCTCGCACGACAGCGCGGCCCACGAAACAGATTCCGACCCCTGTCGGGCAGCGACGCGGTCGTTGGCGACCCCTGGGAAGGGGCCGCTAAGCACCTCGTAACGGCGACACCGGGTTAGTGCAGCTGGTTGGGCAGTTCGGCGATAGCGGCATCGATCACCGCTGCGCCGCGCTTTTCGTCGAGTTCGGCGGCGATGACTTGCCTGGCAGCCGCGATCGCGACATCGACCGTGACAGCGCGGATCTCGGCAACTGCTCTCGCCTGTTCCTGGGCGATCCGTTCCTCGGCAAGGCGCTGGCGGCGTTGCAGCGCTTCCTGCATCGCGCGAGCCGAGTCCGCTGCGATGCGCTCGGCCTCGGCCTTGGCATGGACCAGGATCTGCTCGGCTTCGGCTGCCGCCTCCCGCTCGCGGACCCGGAGCGCGGCCAGTGTCCGCTCTGCCTCCTCGCGCAGATCGTGTGCCGCAGCGAGCTCTTCGCGAATGCGGGCGGCGCGGGCATCGAGACCGCCGATCAAAAATCGCTTTGCCGGCTTCCACAGCAGGGCGACAAATATCAATACCGAGATCGCAAACCAGAACTCGGCGTCGTGCACAAACCCCATTAGGCGGCCCGCTCCGCGATCACGCGGTCGACGGCGGCCGCGATATTGCGTTGGTCAAATGAGGTCCCGATCAGCCGCGCCGCGATCGAGGCCGCAACATCGGCCGCAACCCCGCGAATTTCGCCGAGCGCCCGCTCCTTTGCTGCCGCAATCTCGCGTTCGGCGCTAGCCGTGCGTTCGGTCAACACCGCGGTCAGTTCGCGCTGCCGCTCGGCTGCCGCAGCCGCGAGATGCTCGGTCGTCTCGCGGATCGTCGCCTGGGCCTGTTCACGAGCTTCGGCCCGCGCCCTTTCATAGGCGGCGACGACCGCTTCCGCTTCCCGGCGCAGTTGCGCCGCATGTTCCAGATCCTCCTCGCGCCGTCGGCGCCGCGCCTCTATGGCAGCGCCGACTCGCGGCAGTCCGATCCTCGACATCAGCAAATAGAGCAGAAAAAAGCTGATCGCGAGCCAGACCAGCTGGGGCGCGAAGGTGGCAACGTCGAGCTGCGGCATTGCGCGGCCTCGATAACTGGTCCTAGAACACGAACAAAATCAAAAACGCTACCGCCAAGCCGAACAATCCGGTCGCCTCGGCGAGTGCAAACCCGAGAAACGCAAAAGGCTGTACCTGTCCCTGAGCCGCCGGGTTGCGGGCCAGCGAATTGATCAGCGAGGCAAAGACATTCCCGATACCCACGCCGGCGCCGACGAGTGCGATGCAGGCGAGGCCGGCGCCGATCATTTTGGCCGCGTTGACGTCCATCTTGGTCTTCCTGTCTTCTGAGGGTTGTGTTGCGGGAAAAGCAGTCGACGCGCGCTCAGTGCATATGAATCGCGTCGTTTAGGTAAAGACAGCTCAGTATCGCAAACACGTAAGCCTGCAGCGTGGCGACGAGGAGTTCGAGGGCAAGCAGCGCGACATCGATCGCGATCGGGAAGATTGCCCAGATTCCGACAAGTGCAGCGAAACCGGCAAAGATGCCGAGCATCGTATGGCCGGCCAGCATGTTGGCGAACAGCCGGACCGAGAGCGTGAACGGGCGGATGCAGTAAGACAACACCTCGATCGGCACCAAGATCACGAGCAACAGTTTCGGCACCCCCTCGGGGACAAAAAACCGCAAGAAGTGCAGGCCGTGCCGGATGAACCCGATAATTGTAACCCCGATGAACACCACAATTGCGAGCGCAAAGGTGACAACAATCTGGCCCGTTACAGTGAAGGCATACGGGATCAACCCCAATAAATTGGCGAACAAAATGAACATGAATAAGCTGAACACGAAGGGAAAAAATGGCATTCCCTCGTGGCCGACATTGGATTCGACCATGTCGGCGACAAATTCATAGCTCATTTCCGCTAATGATTGGAGGCGACCCGGGACCAGCGAGGCTCGTCTGGTACCGTACACGATCAATCCGGTGATCAGACAAATGACCACCCCCATCATTAGCGAGGCGTTTGTGAACGAAAGGTCGAGGCGACCGACCCGCAATGGCAAAATTCGCTCGACCGTGAACTGAGCGAGGGGATGAAGCTCTATCGTCAAATTATTCTTCCTTGCTGTCCGATCTTTGCGTCGTACGCCCTTCGCCGCCTATGGAGTTTGGCGGTCGATAACCGGCCGCGCCGCCCGTTCCGATCACCGCACGATAGACATTAAGCATCCCGGCGGCGACCCCAAGAAAGAACATAACCAGCATGACCCAGGGCCGGGTGCCGAGCCAGCGATCAATCGCCCATCCCACCGCAGTGCACACGACGACAGCCGTGATAAGCTCGACGCCGATGCGAAAGCCCATAGCGAGACCTTGCTGCAGTCCCGGATTGCCACCAGCCTTGCCTCTTGGGGGACGCGCCGACTGTAATTTATCAAGCTGTTCGCCGAGGTGCGCCAGCCGATCCGATGGCGGTTTTTCGCTCATTGTGGCCTGCGCGACCGCCTGATGCCCGTAGCAACTTGGATCCCGGAACGCGGCGGACCATAAAGAGCCGTCACTGACCTGTCAACATAGGGGGCGGAAGCGCTCAATCTCTCAGTCCAATGAGATAAGTATCGACCCGCTTCCATCGAAAGCCGGGTTGGGTCAGGCAGACTGTCGCAGGCGAACAGCGCGGGCGAGATCGACCGAAACCAGCTGCGAGACCCCGCGCTCGGCCATTGTCACTCCGAACAGCCGGTCGGCCCGGGCCATCGTGATGCGGTGATGGGTGATCAGCAAAAACCGCGTACCGGTCGTTTCGGCTATTTCCGCGACAAGGCTGCACAAGCGATCGACATTGGCGTCGTCAAGCGGGGCATCGACCTCGTCCAGCACACAGATCGGTGTGGGGTTGGTCAGGAACACGGCGAACAGCAAGGCGAGCGCGGTCAGCGCCTGCTCACCGCCCGACAACAGCGACAGGCTCTGCAGCCGCTTGCCAGTCGGACTTGCCATGATCTCGAGTCCTGCGGTCAGCGGGTCGCTGTCGTCGGTCAGCGCCAACTCGGCTTTTCCACCGCCGAACAGCCGAGTGAATAGCAAACCAAAATGCCGGTTGGCGCGCTCAAAGGCGGTGGCGAGCAATTCGCGCCCCTGCTGGTCGAGCGCGTGCGCGCCGCGGCGCAGCTTGGCGATCGCCTCGGTCAGATCGGCACGCTCGCGTTCGAGCGCTTCGACCTGGCCGCCGATCTCCGCGGCCTCGTCTTCCGCCACCAGATTAACCGGCCCAATGCTGGCACGCTCGCGGGTCAAACGCTCGAGCCGTTCGCCATTCGGGGTCGCGTCGGGCGGGATTTGGCCGTCGACCAAACCGGCAAGGTGCGGCAGCTCGTCGGGGACGGCGCCGATGCGCTCGCCAATGTCTCGGTAAAGGGCAGTGCGCGCATCATTTGCCGCAACGGCTTGCACTTCGAGCCGGGCGCGACGTTCGCGGGCCTCGCTCAGGGTCTGATCGGCGTGGCGCCAACGCTCTGTTGCTTCGCGCAGGCGGCTTTCACCCACAGCCACGCGATTGGCTGCCTCGCGCGCGTTCTGCGCAGCCGCTGTGACCTCTGCGCCAAGCCTCTCACTTTCACCCGCAATCGTCGCTGGGCGCGCAGCAAGAGTCGCGATTTCTTGTTCAAGGTTCTGTTGCCGTTCATCGAGGGTCGCACGCTGCGCCGCAGCGCCCTCGCGCCGCTTGCGCCAAGCGCGCTCTTCGAGATCGACCGCTGTCAATCGCTCGCGGCGAAGCTCGGCTTCTCGCCGGAGCCGCTCGATGGCAGCGCGGGCCTCGGCTTCTTCGCGGCGCGCCCCGTTCGCAGCCTCGCGCGCCGCTGTGAGCGCCGCGGAAGCCGGCTCTGCCTGAGGCAATGTCGCCAGTTGGCCCAGGGTTTCTTCAACCGCCCTTTGCGCTTCAGCGAGATCGGCACGGAGCTTTGCAACTGTTTCGGCAGCAGCTTCCAATCGTGTTTCCGCGGCCAATGCGCGGCCGGCAAGCTCGGCCTGGTCGGTGCGAACGCGGGCAAGTGTCGCCTCGGCAGCCTGCAATCGGGCGCGAGCGTGCCGATCGGCTTCGGCGGCTTCTCGGCGCGCAGTGGCCGCCGCAGCGCTGCGATCTTCAGCCGAACGCGCCTCGGCTCGGGCGCCGACAATCTCACCGGACAGGACTTCGAGCCGGTTGATGTGCCGTAGATGCTGGGCTGCGGCTGAGTTGCCGGTGCTGAGCCGCGTGAACCCGTCCCAACGCCACAGCCGCCCCTTGCGATCAACGAGCCGCTGACCAGGGGTCAATTGTGCCTGCAGGCTGCGGCCCTCAGCTTCGCTTTCGACCCAGCCCGCAAAATCGAGACTGCGAGACAACGCCGGCGGCGCGCTCACGGCGGCAGCCAAGGAATGGGCACCCGCCGGCAGCGCCGGGGCGTTGACCGCCGGCAGAACGAGCCAAAACCGACCGGCATTCTCGCAGTCCTCGTAGGGCGCCGACAGCTCATCCTCGAACAGAGCGCCGATTGCCGCCTCGAACCCAGCGGCGACCCGCAGCGCGGCCAACAGCGGGCTGCCATTGGTGGGATCCGTCATTGGTGCGGCCACTGCTTCGAGGGCTTGTGCCTCTGCCTCCAGTCGAGTGAGCGCGGCCGCCATTTGTCGCACCGCATCGACGGCGCTGGTCTCCTCATGTTGCCGTGCGGTCAACGCGCTCTGTGCCGTATCGACGGCGATGCGGCTTTGTTCCACCGCGGCCTCCGCCGCGGCGAGGGTGGAAGCAGCCGCTTCTCTCGCGCCGACTGGGACTATGGCGGAAGCGAGCGCAGTGCGCTGCCGTTCCGCTTCGGCAAGACGCGCTTCGAGGCGGCGGCAATTCTCTGCCGCTTCGCGGCGACTACGGTCGAGGGTGGCGCGCTGAGCTTGCGCCGTGGCAAGGCTCTCAGTCGCGCGCTGCAATGTGGCCTCGGCTTCGCCGAGCACGATTGCCGCCTGCCGCGATCGGCTCTCGGCGGCCATGGCGGCACCGCTCTCCGCCTCGGCAGCAGCAAGCGCTTCGCGCTCTGCTACAAGTCGGTTCAACGCTGCTTCCGCTTCGGCCAATTGCTCGATCTCTCGGTCACGGTCGCGGCCGAATTCGGTCAACCGACGCTCAGCTTCGCGGCGGGCCGCGACCGAGCGCGACAATTCCTGTTCGAGCGCGGTGCGGGCCTGGGTTAGGCGCTGCAATTCCCCGGCCGCTTCGGCTTCGGCGCGCCGCAGTGGCGGTAGAGCCGCCTCAGCCTCGTCGCGGGCATGGCTCTCGGCCACGACGCGTTCGCCGGCCTCGGCCGCGGCGTGCCCTGCGGCGAAAAGTTCGGCAGCGCGGGTTTCCGCTCCGGCCTCGGCGGCAAGCCAGCGCGTATAGAAGAGCAGCGCTTCCTCGCGGCGGATCTGCTCGCCGAGACGACGATAGCGCTGCGCCTGGCGCGCTTGCCGTTTCAAGGCCGCCAGTTGGGCCGCCATTGTCGCGAGGACATCGTCGAGCCGTGTCAGATTTTCTTCAGCCGCCACAAGCCTCAGCTCGGTCTCGCGCCGCCGGGCCTGTATCCCGGCGGTACCGGCGGCTTCTTCGAGCAGGAAACGACGTTCGGCCGGTCGCGCCTCGATCAGCGCACCGACCCGCCCTTGGCTGACGATCGACCCGGAAGATCCGCCGGTCGCCGCATCGGCAAACATCATTTGCACATCGCGCGCCCGCACTTCACGGCCGTTCACTCGCCAGATTGAGCCTCCACCGCGCTCGATGCGGCGAACGATTTCGATGTCCTCGCGGTCGTTGAAGGCAAACGGCGCATCGCGTGCGGTGTTGTCGATCGTCAGCGCGAC
>JAFAOB010000200.1 GCA_019238055.1 Alphaproteobacteria bacterium | reverse complement strand
ATGGGGCTTGAGCATTCACGCCACAGGTCGGTGATCAACGCCATGGTCCATGTCCTGTCCTGCCTCGTCGCTTACGCTTTCAGGCCGGGCAAGCCTTCCATCTCGCTCACAAGCCAACGCCTCAAGGCGTATCCATAGTTGGGGTTTGATTATCCACAAACTCGCGCGGACGCGCGTCGCGTTTGAAAACCGCATCATCGAGCTGTTGGCGCTGGTCGGCCTCAATCCCAACCACAGCACGCGCTACCCGCATGAATTCTCCGGCGGCCAGCGCCAGCGCATCGGCATCGCCCGCGCGCTCGCCGTATCGCCGAAACTGATCGTCTGCGACGAGCCGGTATCGGCGCTCGACGTCTCGATCCAGGCGCAGATCATCAATCTGCTTGCCGATCTCCAGGAACAATTCGGGCTGGCTTATCTGTTCATCGCCCACGATCTCGCAGTCGTGCAGCACATCAGCACGCGCGTCGCCGTCATGTATCTTGGCCGCATCGTCGAGCTGGCACCAGTCTTGGAACTCTACAAAAACCCTCGGCATCCCTATACAGAAGCGCTGCTATCCGCGGTGCCGACTCCTGATCCGACAGTGCGCCGACACCGCATCCGCCTCGAAGGCGAGATCCCGAATCCGATACGGCCGCCGCCGGGATGTCACTTCCACACGCGCTGCCCGATCCGCCAATTGCCGCTCTGCAGCACCGAGAAGCCGCCGCTTAAAAAGACGGCGGATGGGCATTGGGTCGCCTGCCATCTGCGCTCCTAGTCGAGGACACTTGCCCAAGCGGTTCGCGCGAAGAGGTGCGAAGCCCGCGTTGCTTTCGGTTCCCCGCGAAGCTCAGCTCTCGTCGCAATTTCGCAGCAGACCTCGCCCGGGGCTTGGCAGCGCATCAATGTTAGGCAGCAGACAGACACCGGGCCGGGGATGTGACATCATCCGTAAATGAGATCTCCGCGACCTTGGACCAGAAAAGCTTTCGCGCGGGCCAACCCGGCCCTCGACCGCACCATGATCGAAAGCTCTTTGGAATGCATCGAAAGATCGCGCAAGCTGCTCGCGAGGGCGGAAGAGGCCGTTACCCGAGAGGGTCCGGCGCGAGCGGTGCTAGCTTTGCGTGCCGGCGATACGACAGAATTCGCGGGTGATTAGGTCGTAGCACTCGCACGAGGCGGCTTCGAGGCTGGCACGGTCGAGGATCGTGATCTGGCCGCGCACATAGTGGATCAGACCGGCCTTTTGCAGCATATTGGCGGCGATCGACACGCTGGGGCGAGTGACGCCGAGCATCTGACCCAGAAATTCCTGCGTCAGTGGAAAGTCATCGCTGTCTACCCGATCGTGCGTCATCAGCAGCCAGCGCGCGCAGCGCGCCTCGATCGGATGCGCGCGATTGCACGCGCCGCCCTGGGCGATCTGTGTGATGTGCCTCGAAAAGCACGAGGCACAGATCGCGATTACTGTTCGTTTTTGCCGGGGGTACCTGGGCGTATGTTTGAATTACCCACCTCTGGAGGTGTAGTCAACCGGTCTGCCCAACCTGCCGGCAGGTATTCTTTGTTGTCGGTGACAAACTCATTCATAGTCCCATTGGGATGATTTCTCTTCCATTTTGAGTACAGATGGTGGACGTACATACCGCCCGCGCACCCACCAAACAATCCAAGGAATGTATGGTGCGACATGTGTCCTACAGCACCACCTACCGCGGCACCTTCGAGACAGCCTTTGGCATTTGCGGTTTGAGCCGCCAGCAAACACACTGCCGCACTCACCAACAACAAACGTCGCATGGAGACCCCCTTCATGGTGTCAATATCATCTTTTACGGACCACCGTGCTCTTGGTTCCACACATCTGGCTCGATAGACACCGCTAGCGTAATGGACGGTGTATGGTACTCTGTGAACCGGCTTGTGGACAACCGCAGCCCGTTGGGTCCGGCACATACCGCTCGGTAGACTCCATCTGCGCAAACAACAGCATGGGCTTGCTGGTTATGGGCGAAATGCGTCGACAGCAAATACTGCGGCGCGTGCCTAAGGCCTGTTAGAGCTTGAGTACTGTTCCCATTTTCTGGGGATGACGGAAGGAAACGGCAATCAGGTTTTCACAGATGCGGCGTGGGCGGTATGGGAACCGCTGATTGAGGCGGTCCGGCCACGGGGAAAGACGCCGCCCAAAG
>JAFAOB010000107.1 GCA_019238055.1 Alphaproteobacteria bacterium | reverse complement strand
CCGATAGAGGTGCCAAGTTGCATGACCGAGCACGGGCAAAACCACCGCGAGCCCGAGAAAAAAAGGGATCGATCCGATGACCAGCCCGGCTGCGACAAGCAGGCCCCACAACGTCATCGGGCCTGGGTTGGCGAGAACAGCGTGAACCGACGTCGCGACGGCCGTGTCGAGCCCCACGGCGCGATCGAGCAACAGCGGAAACGATATGGCTCCGATCACCAGCACAACGAGAGCGAACAGAAAACCAACCCCGATCCCGACAATGATCATCACCCACCCGTCGCGGGTCATAAACACGTCGTGCACAAACGCGCCGATCGACGCCGGCGCCTCGGGCCCGAGTGTCAGCATGTAGATCGCCTCGGCTGCGGCCAGCCAAAGCAGGAAGATCGCCATCAAGATCAGGCCCAACAGCACGATTGCCGCGATTGCAGGAGAGCGGACCACGCCGAATGCGTCGGCCCAGCCGATGTCGGCGGACTGTTCACGCCGGCGGCTCATCTCATATAGACCGAGAGCCGCAAAGGGACCGACGAGGGCGAAACCCGAGGCGAGCGGGAATAACAGCGGCAGCAATCCATAGCCCGAGGCCAAGCGCACCAGGATCAGTCCGACGACGGGATAGATCAGGCACAGGATCACAACATCGGTGCGGCTCGCCGCGAAGTCCTCGAGGCCGGCTCTCAGTACCGGTTCGAGGTCGGCAGCCCGAATGCGGGCAACCATCGGTGCTGGTGAGTGCAGATCTGCTTGCGCGCGCCGAACGGCGCGCCCGGCTTGTTCGAGAGCCTCGGCCGCAAGTTTGACCTGATCAACGCTCCATTCGACCGGATTACGGATATTGGACATCTGTGCTGCCTCCCGAACGATCAGTTCGAAGGCCGCCGGCTGCCCGTGACGGCATGTCCATTCGCTCGCCGGTCACGAGCGCACGCGCGACCTGCTTACCAGACCAACATAATCCATTGGGCTATTGCACGCCACCCCGCCCTGATCCGGTAGTCTCCGCAAGCCGCTCAGCGCGACCAGTCGAACTCGACATCCGCCGCGGCGAGCAGATCGGGTCCGCAGCGCTCTGCGATGTGCGCATGCGGAACCGCCGAGGGTTCGACCCGATAGCGGCGACCAAACTTTGCCGCCTCATCCGGGTAGAAAACGGCCAAATACTTGGCGATCAGCTCACCCACTCGGCGAGAAAGGGGGCCGGTCTGCTGCTCGATGTAGATTATGCGCAGCGCGCCGGGGCGGGAGGGTTCGCGGGCTAACCGCTCACCAAGCCAGCGGTCAACCGTCTCCAATCCCCTCATCGGGTCGCCGGTCGCGGGATCGCGGCCATAGAGGCCGTCAAACACATAGAATTCATCGGGCGGCCGCTGCGCGCCGGCGATGGCGTCGATTGCCGGCATACCGCCGCCTGAATGCGCGCTCAGAATAAAACGATCGACCTCAATCTCGCGCGGGATGGCCGCAGCCGCGACAAAGCGCGCAACAGAATAATCAATCAGCCGGTCGATGCCGCCTCCAAGCATCGCCGGAAAATCGTACCAACTGTAACGGAGCCAATTTCCCCGGGGCAGCAACGCCAATGTCGGGCGAGTCCGGCGCGACAGGTCGAGCCCGCTGCGCGATACTTTTTCAGACAAGGGCATGGTCTCGCCGGATCGCGAGAACCCGTGCAGATGCACAACCACATCGATATGCGACCCCGACCGCGGGATGGCATTCCACCGAAAAAAGAGATCGGGTTGGGTTCCCGCGTGCCCCTGGAGCACAGGCGTTTCGGCAAGGTAGCCCTGCCCAGGTAGGATTGTCTCGTCCGTCAGCGCGATTTTTAGCTCCGGCATCGTCATTCCCCGGGTGCTGCGACTACTTCACAGTAAAATGCTTATGTGAATTGTCGAGGACCAACTCTTGATCGCATGCGTTAGCTGTTGGTTCGCGACCTCACAGGGAAAAGTCGCCGCTGGTGTCTCTAAACATCAATATCCATATCTTCGCATTTGATCGCTTTGGGTCACCGTTTCGGATTACCGCGGCGGCTGTCTGGATGTGGCGCCACGCGTCTCTCTCCGCCGTTGCCGCCAGTCGGAAACCTGATCGAGGTAGAGGTAAACGACAGGAGTCGTGTATAAGGTCAGCCATTGAGAAACCAGCAGCCCGCCGACAATCGCGACCCCTAGCGGCCGCCGCAATTCCGATCCGGCACCAGTTTCGAGTGCCAACGGCAACCCGGCAATCAAGGCACAAAACGTTGTCATCATGATCGGCCGGAAGCGCAGCAGACAGGCTTGATGGATCGCCTCAAGTGATGACTTGCCTTCATTCCGCTCCGCCTCGATCGCAAAGTCGATCATCATGATCGCGTTCTTTTTGACGATGCCCATCAACAGAATGATACCGATAATCGCGATCAAGGTCAGATCGTATCCAAACGCCATCAGGATCAGTAGCGCCCCGACCCCGGCCGGTGGCAGCGAGGAGAGGATCGTGATCGGATGGATAAAGCTCTCGTATAACACCCCCATAATCACGTAAATTGCGGCGATCGCGGCGGCGATCAGCAGCGGAATCGTCGTCATCGATTGCTCGAAGGCCTGGGCAGTACCCTCAAAGGCGCCATGCACCGTTGCCGGCACGCCGAGTTTCGCTTGCAGCGCGTCGATCGCGGTGACGGCTTGGCTCAAGGCGGCAGCAGGGGCGAGATTGAACGATAATGTCACCGAGGGAAACAACCCCTGGTAGTTGATCGTGACCGGCTCGGCCTTGGTGACAAAATGCGCTACTGCTGACAGGGGCACCTCGGCGCCGCTGCTATTCTGGACGTAGAGGTCCGCCAACGCCGCGGGTCCCGACTGATATTTTGGTGCGACCTCCAAGATCACTTTTGATTGATAGCTCGGAGAATAGATCGTCGCGATCCGGGCCTGGGCGAACGCATCCTCAAGGGTCGTGTCGATGGCCGACATCGAGAGGCCGAGCTGCGAGGCGGTGTTGCGGTCGACCTCGATTGACACGTTTGGCGCCGCGACCTGCAGATCGGAGGCGACATCGGTCAGGATCTTGAGCTTCTGCATACCGGCTTCGAGGATCGGCGCCCAATGGTCGAGCTCGGTCGTATTAGTGTCAGTCAGGGTGTACTGGTACTGAGCCTGTTCGAGCCGCCCGCCGATATTGATGTCCTGGCCGGCCTGCAGAAACACCTTGGCGCCGATCACCTGATTGAACTGAGGCCGCAGCCGTGCCATGACCTGCTGCACCGGAGGGCGCTGGCTGAACGGCTTCAGCTGGATGAAAACGCGCGCTGTGCTCTCGCTGGCGTTGGGTCCGGTGGCGCCCGCGAAGCCGACAACGTGCTCGACCGCCGGATCGCGCATGACGATGCGCGCGATCTGGTTTTCGATCTTGGCCATCGCCGGGAACGAGGTGTCCTGCCGCGCTTGGACTGCGCAAAAGATGAACCCGGTATCCTGCTCCGGCAAAAAGCCCTTCGGTATCCATATATACAGGATCGCGGTCAGCGCCATCAATCCCACGGTCAGCAACAGCATCAGGAAACGGTGTCGGAAGGCCCATAGTAGGCCGCGGTCGTAGCCGTTACGCAGCCGCTCGAACCCGCGCTCGAACCAGCTTCGCTTATTTCTATCCGGTTCGTTCTGACGGGTCAGAAACTGCGCGCACATCATCGGTGTGAGGGTCAGCGACACGAGCGCCGAAAACAGCAAGGTCAGCGTCACCGTCATCGCAAATTCGTGGAACAGCAGACCAACCACACCCGACATGAACAATAGTGGAATGAACACTGCGATCAGCGACAATGTCATCGAGACAATTGTAAAGCCGATCTGCGCTGACCCCTTTAGTGCGGCGTCGAGTGGAGGATCCCCCGCCTCAATATAGCGGACGATATTCTCGATCATCACGATCGCATCGTCGACAAGGAAGCCGACAGCGATGGTGAGCGCCATCATCGATAAGTTGTCGATGCTGTAGTTGAGAAAATACATGCCGCTGAAGGTTGCGATGATCACCAGCGGCAGGGTGATGCTCGGAATAATCGTCGCCCACAGCTTGCGCAAGAATAGGGCAATGACGACAACAACGAGAGCGATCGTCAGCACCAGCATGAATTCGACATCGGACACCGAGGCGCGGATGTTGACCGAGCGGTCAGAAACCAGATCGACATGTACCGCGCGGGGAATCGAAGCCAAGAGGCGCGGCATCGCCGCCTTGATGCTGTCGACGACCTGCAATGTATTAGCCCCCGGGGTCGTTTCGATCAGCAAGAGCTCGGCCGACGTCGTTCCGAACCAGCTGCCGGTAAGTGGGTTAACCGAGGAATTGATGACCTTGGCGACGTCCTTTACCTCGACCGGCGCGCCGTTGCTGTAGGCGACGATGACGTTCTTGAACTGTGCGGCGTCGAACAGCTGATCGTTGGTCTGCAGCGGATAGTTCGCTTGCGGCCCCTGAAGATTGCCCTTCGCCGCATCAAGCGTCGCGGTCGACAGTGCCGTGGCGATCTGAGGCAGGCTGAGGCCGCGCGAGGCAAGCGCCAGCGGGTCCACTTGGACGGTGACCGCTGGCTGCTGCTGGCCCGCGATAATGACCTGGCCGACCCCCTTTACCGTGGACAGCTGCTCGGCGAGCATGACGTTGGCGTATTGATCGAGCTGATAGAGCGGCATCGCCTCGGAATGGACCGCATAGATCAGCACCGGCGACTGCGCGGGATTGGTTTCACGGTAGTTCCCACCGGCGCTGACGCGCCGACCCGCCGTGGATGAAACTGTCAGCATAGCGTGTGTTACAGTCAGGCGCTTTCGGCACTGAGGTCGGTTCTTACGTTGGTGTGCAAGAGCCCGTACGGTAGTTGGACCCGGAGCG
>JAFAOB010000084.1 GCA_019238055.1 Alphaproteobacteria bacterium | reverse complement strand
TTATTGACCGATGGACGGTTTTCGGGGGCCACCCACGGCTTTTGCATCGGTCATGTCGGGCCTGAGGCCGCGGTCGGCGGGCCGATCGGACTGATCCGCGACGGCGATCCGATCACGATCGATGCCGTCGCCGGCACGCTTGATGTTGCGCTCAGCGAGGCCGACTTCGCCGAGCGCCGCCGCGGATGGAGCGCGCGCCGCAACGACTATCAGTCGGGCACATTGTGGAAATACGCGCAGACAGTCGGCGACGCCGAGAAAGGTGCGGTCACCCATCCCGGCGCCCGCGCTGAAACCCATACCTACGCCGACCTTTAGGGTCAGGGAGGCCATTGCGCCGGGCGCGTAAACCAGCCTCGGGCACTCCCTCTATATTCGCAGGGCGGTCTGCCAATCGCACCCTGGATTCGCCTTTGACGTAGCGGTCTTCGTCCCCCCGAGCGGGCGCGGCTGCGCCAAATCAGATGCCTTTGGCGCTCAGAATTGACAGCGATAGGATAGGCGAGGTCACGTCAGAGGCGTCGTTAGTCGGTAACTATAAAGGGACCGATTCGGCGCGGTATAAAGGGGTCAATTCCCATACACAGCCGCGCTCGACTGACGGCTAATAGGAGAATGATATGGCCCATTTCAGCAAAGCCAAACTTTACTTGTTTATCGGTCTATTTCTTATATGTATGTGTGGGTTAATGCTCCAGATAATAGAAACGCGTATTCTGTCGGTTATTTCATGGTATCACCTTGCATTTCTCTCGATCAGTATGGCGATGTTCGGAATGACGGCGGGATCCCTTTTTGTATATTTTAATGAACGGTGGTTCACTGCCGAACGACTATTCGAAAATATGGTGTGGATCTGCAACGCCTTTGCAATTGCTGTCACGGTTTCAGCACTCCTCCTGATCTCGACCGTATTGTTTATTGGTGGGATGGCGGAATTGCTCATGATGGCGCTATTCTGGCTCAAGCTGATCGTCATTCTAGCGGTGCCTTACTTCTTCGCGGGAATGGCAATATCGCTTGCCCTGACCCGAAGCCCTTAGCCCGTCCCTCTGGTCTATGGTGTAGACCTTATCGGGGCGGCGACCGGCTGCCTTGTTGTTCTCGCCGTGCTCACGTTCATCGATACCGTTTCTGCGTTGTTTTTAGTTGGCACTGTGGGGGCTTTGGCTGCCATTGCGTTTTCATCGGCCCGCCGTGTATCGGGTTCTCTCGGTACGCCGTCCCTATCAGTGGCCCGGCTCAGAATCTTGGCTCGGCCTGCGATCCTAGCTACAGCCTTGGCCTTGTTCGCATTGGGCAATGCTGCAATCCAGCCGTACGGGCTCAAGCTCTCGGTCGTAAAGAATGGGCTTGAGTCTATGATACCGGGCGCCCAAGGAACCAATGTATCGGAATTCGTACGCTGGAATTCGTTCTCCCGCATCAATGTAGGTCCAAGCAGCAGCGGCGCGCCATCGATGTGGGGGCCATCCTCGGAAACGTCCCCTTCCATCATCGACCAGCGGTGGATGGCGATCGACGGCTCGGCCGGCACGGCGATATACCGGTTTGACGGCGATTTTGCGAAGCTTGGATTCTTGCGATACGATGTGACTAATCTGATCTATTCCATTCATCACTCAGGCCGTGCCGCCGTGATCGGCGTGGGTGGCGGTCGAGACTTGCTCTCCGCTTATCTGTTCGGATTCCGCGATATAACTGGCGTAGAACTGAACCCGATTTTTATCGACCTGCTTTCAAAAGTATTTCGATCATACAATCATTTGGCCGATCTTAAGGGAATTCGGTTTTTCGTAGACGAAGCGCGCAGCTGGTTTGCGAGATCGGCTGACCACTTCGACAGTATTGAGATGAGCCTGGTCGATACCTGGGCCGCCATTGGAGCGGGCGCGTTCTCGCTGTCCGAAAATGGTCTTTACACGCTTGAGGGTTGGCGCACGTTCTTTGATCATCTGACACCGTCGGGTGCGTTCACTGTCTCCCGGTGGTATTCACCCAGCAATATCAACGAGACTGGGCGGATGCTGAGTCTTGCGATGGAAACCCTGATGGACGAGCATATCGCCAATCCGCGCGACCACATTTTCTTGGCGGCCGTCGATAACCTGGCGACCTTGATCATCGCCAGGGCGCCGTTTACGCCAGCGGAACTCGCGATCTTGACTGATACAGCCCACAGACTCCGGTTCACGATCCTCGTTAGTCCGCAATCACCGATCAAATCGCCAATTTTGTCGCATATCATGGCCGCGGCCACGCCCCTAGAGCTCGATCAAGCAGTTGCGAACTATCCTTTCGATTTATCAGCGCCGACAGATGACCGGCCCTTCTTCTTCAACCAACTCCGTATCACCCGCCCTGCGTCCTGGCTCGCCATCCCAGAATTCGGCGTGCATCGCGGCAATTTGGTGGCAACGCTAACACTCATTATGGTAATCATGCTTTCGACAATCTTGGTGCTGCTTACCACTATTGTTCCTTCGCTACCCTCGGTCTGCAGAGTAACGCCTCGCATTGCTATGCTTGGCTCGATCTATTTCGTCCTGATCGGTCTTGGATTCATGTTCGTCGAGATCGGCCTCATTCAGCGGATTTCCATCTATCTGGGCCACCCAGTCTACGGAATGGCTATCGGGCTCTTCGGAATTATAGTATCGACTGGCCTTGGCAGCTTGTATTCGTCTCGCCTTTCGTTATTGACTGGCGCGCGCTTCCAATTTTGGGTCGGCGCACTCGGGCTTTACCTAATTTTACTGCCTTATTGGTTCCCTTTGCTGGTTGATCGGTTTGCGGCAGGTGGCATTCTCGTCCGCGCCGTGGTTTCGCTCATGGCAATTGTCCCTTCCGGCGTTCTGATGGGTTTTGGATTCCCCACGGGAATGGAAATCGTAAATGCCATTGACTCCCGTCCGACACCTTGGTTCTGGGCGGTCAACGGTGCGGCCGGCGTTCTTGCAGCGGGAATCGCGGTACTTATCAGCATCTACGCCACGATTAGCACGACGCTTTGGTGCGGAGCAGCGTGTTATCTACTGCTCGCACCAATTGCGGTTAACCTTGCGCGACTGCGCCGCGATGAGCCCGATGTTATGGTCGCATCGACAGCATCCCGTTAAAATCTGATTATTGCCACACCACCGGACGGTGCATCCGTGAATTGCCAATCCAGATCGAGCATCTGCCGTAGACCTCTTAAGCCGATCTGTGGGATCTCATCGGGAAGCCATAATTGGTGAGCGGCAGCTTATTTATCCCTGCTGACCCTTCTCGATCCCGAAATCATGCCGGCTCGCAACACCTTTGTTGCGGGCTCGCCAATTGAAGATACTCATGCCAATCAGACCGACGCCCAGCAAAACCATCGAGGCCGGTTCCGGCACCGCACTATATTCGGGTTGCGGCAATGCTTCGTATCGCAGTGTACCGCCTGCTTCTCCGCCGATCAGGATTGATGGTTCAGGCAACGCGTTGCCGGCGAGGATTTCACCGACGGTGCCACCCCCGGCATCATAGAGAGCAAAGCCATAATTGAGCGCGCCGCCGCCGACTTGGAAGGCGATGCCGTCTGCATCAATCGGAATTGCGGAACCAATGTTAAACACCGTATCCTCATCGACAAAAGCGCACCCACAAGAGAATAGGCCGACATCGTAACAGCCGATGGCGCCTGCGATACAATCCGCGGCATGGGTTGCGACCAGCGGTTTCGGTGCAGCATCGGGATTGATATAACTCATTGGCAGGGCTCCGATCAGCCCGCCCCCGGATATTATCCCAAACCCGCTGACCGCTTGGCTCCCTTCAACATCGAGCAATGCAGACGCGAAAACCGAGCCGTTATGGTATTGTAGATAGACGGGAGTGGCCATTGCCGGGGCTGCGAGGGAAAAGAGGCACGCAGATAGGATTACAACAACATTGAGTGCGCGCATTGGATGGGCTCCCAGCTGGGTCGCTCGCGCAGAGCCATACCACCAGCGTCCATCCAGACCCAAATCAAGAGCCTGAGACATTTGCCGGCAGAGATTTCGGAGCAACAGCTCTATCGAGCAGCAGTCGGCGGAACTGATAGAAGATCCGGTCGATCACCCGCAAATCCTCCACCACGATTTCCGCTTGGCCCTGCATTTCCTGCTGATATCGGAGATGCTGACCAAAGGTCGTCAAAAGCCCGTCCGGCAGCGCAACTTCCACCGCATAATGCGCCCCCAGCGGCACCGGTGATATCTCGGCGACACGCCCCTTCAACAACCCGAATTGTTCACCCGGATAGTTGTCGAGCCGGATAAACACAGACTGGCCGACCTGCACCGAGCCCGCGCGGCTGATCGGCAGGGCGACTTTTCCGATCGGTGCTCCCGCTTTAGCCGGCACAATTGCCAGCACCTCATCTCCGGCGCGAACGAATTGGCTATCGGTCCAGAAATGCGATAGACTTATCTTGCCGCTGATTGGCGCGCGCAGCACATATGTGCGCTCCCATAACGCCACTTTCCCGCTCAGCGTCTTCACTGCCTCCTGCAATGCCACCAGCAGATCCTGTTTCCGCTGCCGGTCACGAACGTTCAGTTCGGTCAAGGTCTGATCGATTCGAGCAAGATCAAGCCGGTTATTGTCGAGTTCGACCAGGTTGGCTTGTAGTGCACGCTTTGCTTCCATGACCGCGCGCTCCCGGTCGTCGAGAATCTGCAGCGATACATCCTGCTGTCTTGCCAGATCGCGGGCTCGTACGAAGCCTCTCTCGGCGATGGGTATTTCCTGCGCCAGCAGAATTTGTTGCCGCTGAAGATTTTCGATTTTGTCTTGCAACGGGGCGCGCTGCGCCTGCAATGAGCGGATCTGAACGCCGATAGGGTCAGCGGTCACATGCCATGAATAGGCGGCATGGGCCCGTGCCACCGCAGCGAAATCACCTTCCAACTCGCCAAGCGGCAACTTTGCCAAAGCAGCAATCTCGTCCTCCGAGGGACGCTGATCGCCTTGCCATTTTTCGAGCCCCGTTTCGAGCCGGGTTACCGCCTCTGGATCAGCAGAGTTGTGAATCCGCGCCAGTACAGTGCCGCTTTTGACCGCGTCACCATCGCGGACGATCAAATTCTCGAGATGACCGCTTGCCTGCGCAACGACGGTCGCAGGGGGCAATGGGGTGGTCACGACGACACCGGCCGTCACGACATCGGGATAATGGATCAGCCACGCGAGCCCCACGAGAAAGCCGACGACCCCGACCATGACAGTGGCGCCCCAACGTGCCAGCCAGCGCGGCGGCACACCCAGGATTTGCACCACGGGTTCACTGTGAAGAATGATTTCAGCAATATGATCACGCTGCGGGGGCGTTTCGTCTGCGAGTTCCGGCAGCACCTCCCGTTCAAGCTCCGGCGCGAGACTGATGTCCAAACGCCTCTCCTATCTCCTGACAGCGGCCATTGATCCGGTGAGGCAAACCATTCTGTGGCGGCTAATCCATGCCCAGCTCCAGCTGGTTGCGGACGAGCTGGAAATAGGCGCCGCGCTGCCGGGTGAGGTCGTCGTGTGTACCCTGCTCAACCATGCGGCCATGGTCGAGCACGATGATCTGATCGGCGTTTCGCACCGTGCTGAGCCGGTGAGCAATGACCAAAACGGTTCGTCCGCGGCAAAATTCAGGCAGATTCTCCATGATCTCGCGCTCATTGCTGGCATCAAGCGCACTGGTCGCCTCGTCGAAGAAGAGGAAGTCGGGAGTCTTGTAAACGGCCCGTGCGATCAGGATGCGCTGACTTTGGCCGCCGCTGAGGGTGATCCCGGCCGAGCCGACCCGCGTGTTGTAGCCAAGCGGCAACTCTTCAATGAATTTCTCGAGATTGGCGACACGTACTGCGCGCTGTAGCCGTGCGCGGTCAACGACGCGGTCGGCATCGGATTCGGTAATGTTGCGCGCGATCGTGTCGGCAAAGATATAGCCGTTCTGCATGACCGCGCCGCATCTCTCGCGCCAGATGCGGGGACTGATATCTTGCAAATTCATTCCACCGACGCGGATTGTGCCCGTATTGGGGCGGTAGAATTGCAGCAGGAGCTTGAGCAGGGTGGTCTTGCCAGAGCCGGACGGCCCGACGATCGCCGTCACCTTGCCTTCCGGAATCGTAAGGTTCAGGCCCTGCAGCACCGGTCTGCCGGAGACGCCGCCATAGTCGAACGACAGATCGCCGGAAATCGTGATTGTGCGGTCTTCCGGCAAAACCGTCAGCGCACCTCCTCCGCAGCTTTCTGCCTCGCTGTGGCGCGAGTGAATTTCAGCCAGCCGATCGAGACTGATGCGTGCGTCTTGCAGCGTCTGGGCGAAGGTTAAGAAATTGCTTATTGGCGCGTTAAGCTGACCGATGATGTACTGGACCGACAGCATCATGCCGATCGTCAACTCGCCACCAATCACCGCCTTGGCGGCGACGAAGGTGATCAGTATGTTTTTGAGTTCGTTGATGAACCCGCCGCCGGTGGTCTGCCATTGGGTGAGCGTCATTCCCTTGACGGCGATGTGAAACAGCCGCGCCTGGATCGCTTCCCATTCCCAGCGCCGCCGCCGCTCGGAATTATTCAGCTTGATCTCTTGCATACCCTGGATCAGTTGAATCATACTGCTCTGGTTACCGGACGCCTCATCAAAACGGCGGTATTCCAGAACCGCACGGCGTCGCATGAACAGCCTGACCCAAAGCGCATATAATACTGTTCCGATCGTAAATAACAGACAGATGAATGGGCTATAAAAGGCCAGCACCGCGCCAAAGACGACCAGATTGACGGCGGAGAACAACACCGGCAGTGTCGTGCCGGTCAGCAAGGCCTCGATTCGGCGGTGGTCCTGCACTCGCTGCAATAGATCGCCGGTTGTCTTGGTATCAAAGAACCCGATCGGCAGATGCATCAATTTGAATAAAAACGTCGAGATAATCTTGATGTTTACGCGCGAGCCGATATGCAGCAACAGCCAGCCCCGAACGATGTCAACCGTCGTCTGCGATCCGAACAATGCAAGCTGCGCCAGAAGCAATAAATATACGAATCCCAGATTCTGAAACCGGATGCCATGGTCGACCATTGCTTGCGTTAGAAAAGGGAGCACCAGCTGCACCGTGCTGCCAACGAGCAAGCACAGAAAAAGTTGGACGAACAACCCTCGGTGCACCCGAAAATAGGGCAGCAGCAGATGCAGGCCGTGGCGTTCGGTTTTTGGCTGCTCCGGCGCCGCAAAGAATTCTTCGGTCGGTTCCAGCAATAGCAACAATCCGGTCCCGTCCTGCTGCCGCTGGCTCTGCCAGCCCCGCAGAAATTCCTCGCGCGAATAGGTCAGCAGACCGAAACCTGGATCTGCGACACAGACCCGATCCCGCTTGATCTGATGGACAACGACAAAATGGCGTTGGCGCCAATGCGCGATCGCCGGCAACGGCACCTCATCGCGCAATGTATCGAACGTGACCTCGACGGCAAGCGCGCTCATGCCGATCGCTTCCGCGGCGTCCGAAATGCCCGCAAGCGAAACGCCCTCGCGCGTGATGGCGCATTTGTCTCGCATAAATTCGGGATCAAAGCTGCGGCCATAATACCTGGCGATCATGCGCAGGCAGGTCGGACCACAATCCATCAGGTCCATCTGCTGAAGAGCGGGAAACTTCTTCATCGATCATGACGCCATTTTGTGCCCGGCCCGCCATGGACCGCCGTTGCGCTCGACAAAGCAGGCGTAGTCAAAGGCATAGGGTTGGTTGTCGTAGGCAAAATCACGAACCAGCGCACCGTAGCGCGCATGGAAATACTGGTATTCCTCGCTGAACGCTTCGCGGCAACGGCGTCCTGCTAGGGTGTACGCATTGGCCAAGTCCAAGCGGGTCAGATCGAATTCAAATTTCCTCAATACGAGCCCGAGACGACCAAGAACCTCGTGCGACTGACGCTCCTGCAATACTGCAGCGTCATAGATCTTGGTCAATACCCGGCAAATCATCGTGTAGGTAAACTGCGCATGAAAAGCCGCATTGATCGACCGCAGATCGGCGGCATCGCCGCACAATGCCTGCATCGGGGTCTCGGGATCGATTGCGATGACGCGCATCGGCTCATGCGTGAAGGCATTGAAGATCACGTGCGCCGCCTGATGCGCCACGTCTTCCAATAGTGCTATTTCATCATCGTTTTCAGCGATATTGCAAAAGATCGCGCCATGCGCCGATTTGGCGGCAAACGAATTGGGAACGGCAGCACGATACAATACGATCGTTCGTATAAACGCAGTAATCTCAGTCCAGACGGTTGGACAATGAATTTGAAGCAGTGCCAATGCCACCAACAGATAAGAGAGACACTCCCGCGGTGCCTCGGCATTGGCAAAGGTTCCATGCGGCTCATCGAAGAATTGATAAAATAGCGGATGTATATTCGTCGTGAGCTCGATCCGGGTGCCTGGCACGATCAGCGGCGCTTGCAAGCGAAACGGCACTTCATTTCCAGCGACACAACGGTACGGGGCGCGATCGCCGTCTCGACCAAAATCGAGAGCGGTATGGGGCAATGCGGTTTTGATGTCGCCAAATGGCGCCAGGCTGGCATAGCCGGTGCCATCAGTTCGAACCTGGACCGTTGTCGGTCGCCGGCTGGGCGGCATCAAGCCATATAATATCTGCGGTAATTCAATGTATGGTGCCGGAGCGGTAAAATATGCGAATAACAATGGATGAAGGAATTGCGAGTCGTCGCAAAATTCCAGCCGATCGAACAGGGCCTCATCTTTTTGGTAAATCAAGCGACGGATCGTATCGGCAAGACGCCGCTGGCCTAGGACGGCACCCCGCTTGCGCCAAGTCTCAAAACGGTTGCGCATCTATGATGCCTCCTCGGTCGCTTCGATGGCCGAGCGCGAAATCCAGAATATTCGCGCGGGTTCGCGTACCCAGTTAAAGGAGGGGGCAGCACGGCCGCCCCCTCCGTGATGTATGTGCTAGGTGAGGCTGGGGGGATGACAACCGGAGAGCGCACCACCGGTGATCGCCCGGACCTGATCCTTGCCGACAACGGCCGCGCTTGCCTTGAAGCTGTCGAGGGACAAACGACGGGTCTGCTTGTTCTTCATAACTTCTCTCCTCCTGGTGCCTACTCTATGAGGTTTTCGGCATCCCCTATCGTTCCGGTGAGCTGTTCTGCTGTACGAAACGATATCATGAACCTAGATGAGGTATTGCGGGCTGGGTGTGATCTAGCTCACACTGACGCTTTTTGGGCGAGTAATGGACAGTAATAGCGAGATTATATCAAATACTGATCGAAAAATTTTATTAAGCAGTGCTTCTTAGCAAGGGTAACGTTTGCTGCGTGAGTTCTCCACGCAGCAAACCAAGTTCAGCGTATTTCAGCGACATAAGAAGCCGTCGATCGGCTCTTGTCGGGCTCGGTGGCGGAGGCAGCCGGTGGACGTGGACCCGCATAGAGCCTAAATGAACCAATATCATATGCCTGATGAAGTTACTGCATGAATATTACGCGGCAACTATGTTTTTAAGCGAAATTGTTGCTGCAATGGACGGTAAGGCGTACCATCGACAGCGCAGCCAACAAAGGCTGAAAAAGGCGGTTCACAAGGCCCCGGCAGGAAGCGGCCCCGTGGCGACGCCTCGGAGCCCGATGCAGATCGGGGTAACCAGGAGAAACGACCATGGCATATGATCTGCTCATCAAAAACGGGCGCGTCGTCGACGGCAGTGGCGAACCGGCCTTTGTCGCCGATGTCGCGGTGCAGGACGGCAAAATCGTCGGGGTCGGCAAATACCCTGGTGCCGCTGCCAAACGCACAATCGATGCCGCAGGGCGGGTCGTCGCACCCGGGTTCATCGATCATCACACGCATTTCGATCCGCAGGCGGTTTGGGACCCGTATTGCGGCTCATGGCTGCATAATGGCCATACCACCGTCATCGTCGGCCAGTGCGGCCAGGTCATCGCCCCGGTGCGGCCGGGCGACGGCGAGTGGTACCTCGAATTCTTCTCCGACGCGGAACAGATCCCGCTCCCGGTCCTGAAGGCCGGGGTCGATGTCACCTGGGAATCGGTCGGCGACTATCTGAACGCGCTTGGCAAGAAACGCGGCATCAATGTCGGTACTTTGGTCGGCCATTCCGGCATCCGCCGCTATGTGATGGGCGAGGCCGCCTCCGAGCGCGAGGCGACATCCGAGGAGATGGCGGCGATGAAGCGCCTGATCCGCGAGGCGATGTATGACGGCGCGCTCGGCTTCTCGACCGCGCCTAAGGATCGCGGCGACCCGGCGGGGGTGCCCGACGACGCCGAACGCTGGGCGCTTGCCAGCGTGCTCGGCGAGCTCGGCACCGGCGTCTTCCAGGTCGCCGGCGGCGCCCCGGGCGGCACCAAGGCAACCCGCGCCGTCGCCCGCGAATTGGCGGCCCGCACCGGGCGGCCGTCGATCTACAATCTGATGTCCGATCCGATCGGCAACCCCGACGAATGGGTTGAGCACTTGAAGTGGCTCGAGGACGGGTTCAAGAGCGGCGCGCGCTGCTACGGCTCGTGCCTGTCGACAGTGGCCGGCGGGATCTTCAACCTGGAGCGCGGTCTTAACGTGCCGCAGGACGAGGACATCACCGATCCGCAGGGCTTCTTCCGCGGCATGCCGACCTGGGACAAGGTCATGGCCCTGCCCTATCAGGAGCGGATGCGGGCGTTCCGC
>JAFAOB010000075.1 GCA_019238055.1 Alphaproteobacteria bacterium | reverse complement strand
GCATTTCCGTCGCGTTTGAGTGCCAGGTCGAGGGCGCTGCGCAGATCGGCGATCAGCCCGACACCGCCGATGACCGGCGTCGGCAAGATCGCTTTGCCGCTGGTCTCGTTGTAGAGCGATACGTTGCCGGAAACGACCGGATAGTCGAGTGCCAGGCACGCCGCGCGCATGCCTTCGATCACGCCGACAAACTGGCCCATGATCTCGGGCCGCTCGGGACTGCCAAAATTCATGTTGTCGGTCAGCGCCAATGGCAGAGCGCCAACCGCGGTCAGGTTGCGCCAGCTCTCGGCGACAGCCTGCATGCCGCCGCGGATCGGGTCGGCACGACAATAGCGCGGCGTGCAATCGGTCGCCAAAGCCAGCGCTTTTGCCTCGCCGACCCTGATCACGGCGGCATCACCACCCGGCCGCTTGACCGTATTGCCCATCACGAGATGGTCATATTGCTCCCAGATCCAGCGCTTCGAAGCGAGCGTCGGCGAGCGCAACAGCCGCTCGAGGCTGACCAGCGGATCGCGCTCGGGAAGCATGCCTGCATCGACGTCCGGCGCGGGATCGGTGCGCCGCCAGGGGCGATCATAGACCGGCGCTTCGCTCACCAGTGGACCGACCGGGATGTCGGCCGCCAGCCCGCCATCTTTGCGCAGGATGAGCCGCCCGGTATCGGTAACATGGCCAATGACCGCAAAATCGAGCTCCCATTTCTCAAAGATGGCGCGCGCCGCCGCCTCGCTGCCGGGGCGCAGCACCATCAGCATGCGCTCCTGGCTTTCGCTCAGCATGATTTCGTAGGCGCTCATGCCGGCCTCGCGCATCGGGACGAGGTCGAGGTCGAGTGCGATGCCGAGCCCGCCCTTGCCCGCCATCTCGACCGAGGACGAGGTCAGCCCCGCCGCACCCATATCCTGAATCGCGACAATCGCGTCGCTCTGCATCAATTCGAGACAGGCCTCGATCAGCAATTTTTCGGTAAACGGGTCGCCGACCTGCACTGTCGGCCGCTTTTCGCCAAGGGTCCCTGGGGCATCGCCGCCAAACGCGGCCGAAGCCATCGTGGCGCCGTGAATGCCGTCGCGCCCGGTCTTGGCGCCGACATAGACAACCGCATTGCCCGGTCCGGCCGCAGCCGAATAAAACAGCCGGTCGGCTCGGGCGAGCCCGATGCACATCGCGTTGACCAGGATGTTGCCATTGTAGGCCGGGTCGAAATCGCACTCGCCGCCGACCGTCGGAACGCCGACGCAATTGCCGTAACCGCCGATCCCGGCGATGACACCGGCGACGAGATGCCGGGTGCGCGGATGGTCGGGGCTGCCAAAACGCAGCACATTGAGCAGCGCGATCGGTCGCGCCCCCATCGTGAACACGTCGCGCAGGATGCCGCCGACGCCGGTCGCCGCACCCTGATACGGCTCTATAAAAGACGGGTGATTATGGCTCTCGATCTTGAAGACGACCGCGTCGCCGTCGCCGATATCGATCACCCCGGCGTTCTCGCCGGGGCCACAGATCACGCGCGGCCCCGAGGTCGGCAGGGTCTTGAGCCAGAGCTTCGATGATTTGTAAGAGCAGTGCTCGCTCCACATGACCGAAAAGATGCCCAGTTCGGTCAGGTTCGGGACACGGCCGAGAATGGCGCAAGCGCGCGCGAACTCGTCTTCGCTCAGCCCGTATTCGGCCGCCAAGACCGGCGTCACATTGCTGTTCACCACAGCTAACCTATGGCGCGTTGACTGTCTGCCAGACGCTCACTCATTGCAGCGCACTCGCGAGGCCGGTGAAGAACGCGACGCCGTCGGTCCCGCCGAGATCAGGGTCGGTCGCGTTTTCGGGATGCGGCATCAGCCCGAGCACGGTGCGGCTTGCGTTTAGGATGCCGGCGATGGCGCGCGCCGAACCGTTAAAATTTGTGTCCTCGTCGGCGCCGCAATAGCGGAAGGCGATGCGGCCTTCGCCTTCGAGCCGGTCGAGCGTCTCGGGGTCGGCGGTGTAATTGCCATCGTGATGGGCGACCGGCACCCGGATCGTCTGGCCGGCTTCGTAGCCGCAGGTAAAGATCGTCTGGTTGTTTTCGACTTTCATATGAATGTCGCGGCAGGTGAAACGCAGCGAGCGGTTTGGCAACAGAGCCCCCGGCAGCAGCCCCGCCTCGGTCAATATCTGAAACCCGTTACAGATGCCAAGCACCGGTGTCCCGCGCTCGGCGCGGGAACGAACCGCGCGCATGATCGGCGAATGGGCCGCCATTGCACCGCAACGCAGATAATCGCCATAAGCAAACCCGCCCGGCAGCACGATCAAATCGGCTTCCGGCAGGGTTGTCTCGCGGTGCCAGACCCGCATCGGCTCGCGACCGGTCGCGCGTTTCAGCGCCAGACACAGGTCACGCTCGCGGTTTGAACCCGGAAAGATCACGACCGCGGATTTCATTTGTGCCTCAGCTCAAATCGATCGCGTAAGTCTCGATAACAGGGTTGGCGAGCAATTCCTTGCACATCGCCTCGACCGTGGCGCGGGCGCGCAACGGATCGGTTTCGCTGAGCTCCAGTTCGATCAGCTTGCCCTGACGCACCGCGCCGATACCGGTGAAGCCCAAGGACGCGAGCGCGTTGCCGATCGCCTTTCCTTGTGGGTCGAGCACACCGGGTTTGAGGCTGACATGGACGCGCGCTTTCATCGAATGTCGGCACTGCCACAACGGTTGATCATCTCCGATATGGCGCCGGTTCGCAGCTTCGCCAACGCCATCCCGCGCTCGGTGGCATCGACCAGCATTCGGCCTCGTCGCGAATCCGCGCATATCGAGGCTTGCCGACACGCTGAGAGGGCACCGTCAAGTTGGCGGCTTGCTCTAGCGGGCGAGGTCGCGTAGCCGAATGGGATGACAACGCCTGCCTTTCCCAGCTACGCCGGCCATCGGTTTCCGGCCGAGATCATCAGCCATGCGGTATGGCTGTATTTTCGCTTTGCCCT
>JAFAOB010000267.1 GCA_019238055.1 Alphaproteobacteria bacterium | reverse complement strand
CGGCCGCATGGATCATTGCCCGCCTTGGCGGATGGAATGGGCGCCCTTCGGCCCGACCTCCGGGGCCCATCACCTTCAAACACGGCCTCCAAATCCTGCAAATCATGGCAAAGGGATGGGAACTCCGTGATTTGTACACTCCCTAGCTCCCTAGAAGGGTGAACCACGTCGGTCTACCCCGCAAATCATCAAAACTACCTTCCTGTAATGGATGGCATCTCGGAGGAAGTTCGCGGCGATGGAGAGGACCCTGCTAGTACCTTTTCACAGAAGTTTTGACGGTTTGGATCAGCGTAGGACAGGCAGGCATTCCGGCGCTACCAGCACTTCGATGCTGCGCGCCACCCCAGGCTGCCGCCGGATGACACCGGCGCGCTCCACGGTGAGCACCATCTGATGCACGGTCGGCGGGCTGACCTGAAAATGGCGCTACATATCGGCCTCGGCGGGGGGCTGGCGATGGATGCGCGTATAGGCATAGATGAAGGCGAGTATTGGCCCTGCTTATCCGTGATGCTGGGTCCCGAGGATGGATGACACACGCCGCCGATCCGGCTCATAGCGGCCTCGAAGCGCAGGAGGCTGCCGTGAATGTACGCTATCGCGTCGAATTGAGTGAGACCGAGCGCGACGAACGCGCCGCTCTGTTGCGCGGCGGTCGGCCCGCACGCTCAAGCGGGCGCAGATCCTGCTCGCGGCCGATGCCGGGGAGAGTGAACAAGCCATCGCCCGCCACGTTGCGGTCAGCGTTTCGACGGTGTGCCGGACCAAGCGCCGCTTTGTCGAGGGCAATCTGGAGCGGGCGCTTTCTGAAGACCCGCGCCGGGGGCGGCCCGCCTGCTCTCGGGCCGAGAAGAAGCGCTGCTGGTGGCCACCGCCTGTTCCGAACCGCCCGCGGGCCGCGCCCGTTGGACGCTCGAGTTGTTGGCCGGTGAATTGGTGCGGCTGACCGGGCATGACAGCCTGTCGCGTGAGATGGTGCGCCGGCGCTTGGCCGAAACCGACCTCAAGCCATGGCATCAGAAGATGGGGTGCATCCCACGGGGGATGGCGCGTTTGTCGCCCGCATGGCGGATGTGCTCGACCTCTATGCGGAAACGCCGGATCCGAAATTCCCGGTGGTGTGCTTTGACGAGAGCCCGATCCAGAGGCTCGGCGAAGTGCGCCAGCCGATTGCGGCCGAACCTGGGCGGCCCCGGCGGGTGGACGACGAATATCGCCGTCATGGCACGATGACCCTGTTCGTGATGCTTGATGTCCACCGGCCGTGGCGCCGGGTCATGCTCAGTGAACAGCGGACCGGCTTGGAGTTTGCGCTCTCATGCGCGCGCTCGTCGATCAGGAATACCCGCACGCTCACCGCATCCGTATCGTCGTGGACAATCTGTCGACGCAGCACACGCCCGCCGCGCTCTACCAAGCTTTCCCGGCCCCGGAGGCCCGCCGCATCGTGCGCCGCTTGGAATTCCACTACACCCCAAAACCCGCCAGTTGGCTCAATATGGTGGAGATCGAGATTGGCGTTCTGAAAGACCAGTGCCTGGACCGGCGCATCAGCGAGCCGGAGGTGCTCAAGGCCGAGATCGCCGCCGGGGAACGGGCGCGCGCATCCGCTGGATGTTCACGACCGACAAAGCCCAAACCAAGATGGGCCGTGCCTATCCCCAGCCAGCCTCTCCCGATGGATCGGTCAAACCGTCATAATCTTTGTGAAAAGGTACTAGGCATCGCCCCCTCGATGCTGCGCAATTGGCGCAATCGCGGCGACGGAGATCTCCCGGCTTCGCCGCGAGAACAATCGCCTGCGCATGGAGCGCGACATTTTAGATAGCCCGGTATCCACTTTTCCGGGGGAAGGCCAGTACCGGCTGGGTTGGTTTGGATGATCCATCATCGCCTCATCGCACCAGAACCGTTGGACACAAAATTAACTGTTTATTTTCGCCTGTGTGAAGCAGATCACACTCGCTTCCGCCGATAGCGAAGATACACTTGAAACGTAAATGTCTTAAAGGAACGTGGGTGTACGGGGGAAACATGGATCCTAGCGCGACCCGGCTGCGCAAATGCGGGAGCAACCATTTTGTGAATTTGCTCGACAAAAGCTTTATGTTCTGCGACCGAGCCGCCTTCCAAATCGCGGCGCCATTCGAGCCCGGGCATGGGCGGACGTGCTCAGCCGATTATCGTGAAAGAATAATGCGCCAATTTCGTTATGGTGCAGTCGGCTCATCGATCAATTGCTGTTCGGATATGGGCATCTTACACCCGTTAGGATGAATGTCGTGCTGCTGGAGGCTGATCCTGTTGATACACGAATAACGATATGTTAACTATCTCAGGTAATGATTAACCACGAGACCGCCGTTTGCGGTTGCGGCAGACCAGCCGGAGGCTCTGATGCGCGTGCTTCTAGTCGAGGACGACACCGCCACATCCACCAGCATCAAGATGATGCTGAAGAAGGAGAACTTTATTTGTGATACAACCGACCTCGGTGAAGACGGGCTGGAGATCGGCAAGCTTTACGACTATGATATTATTCTGCTTGACCTGATGCTTCCGGATATTGATGGTTATGAGGTGTTGCGCCGCTTGCGCGCGGCGCGGGTTCGCACTCCGATCCTGATCCTTTCTGGTCTTGCCGAACTCGACCACAAACTGAAGGGTCTCGGGTTCGGCGCCGATGACTTTCTGACCAAGCCGTTTGATCGTCGCGAACTGGTGGCGCGGATCCATGCAATCGTCCGACGCTCCAAAGGACATGCCGACTCGGTCATCCGGACCGGCAAGCTCGTTGTGAACCTCGACGCTCGTCTGGTCGAGGTCGACGGTCGCCCTTTGCATTTGACCGGCAAGGAATACGGGATCCTTGAGCTGTTGAGCTTGCGGAAGGGCACCACCCTGACAAAGGAGATGTTTCTCAACCATCTATACGGCGGGATGGACGAACCCGAGTTGAAGATTATCGATGTATTCGTCTGTAAGTTGCGCAAAAAGCTCGCTCAGGCGACCGGCGGTAAGCATTACATCGAGACGGTATGGGGGCGCGGCTACGTGTTACGTGACCCAGCCGACCCGCCCATCGCGGCGGCCTCAGGAGTAGGCTCTGGCGATCATGAGGCGCAACGCGGCAGTGCTGCCGTCTAACGCGTTGCTCCTAACGAGGTTACATAAAGCCGTCCAGGTGTGGTCTCTTCGGCGAGCCGCCAGCCCTGGGTCCGGGCGAGCAGGCCCGTAAAATACCCGTGCACGGTGCGAGCGGTCAGTTCCGCGACTGGCGTCGTCAAGGTCAGTGCCGCGGATTGCTTGCGCGCGATCGAGACACCTTCGCCCATGGCCTCGAGCCGAATGCCGTAATCCGTCGCCTGGACAGCGATAAGCCCGCCGCGACCGAGCGCTTCCGCTCCGAGCACCAAGAGATTACAGGCAAGCTGTTGCTGGATCAGCGGTAGCGAACGGACCTGATCACCATATCGGCATAGGATCCGCGAGCCCTTGAAATACTCATCCGCGAGCTCTCCGGGTGATGGTCCCGCTGCCCGCCCCTCGCCTGCGAAACCATAGGCAAAGCGAAAAAACTCCAGCCGACTGGCGGCCCGTCGCCCGCTTTCCCCGACCAGCGCCAGCGTCTCTTGGTCGGTCTCGACGCCGTCATCGCACAGAAGATCGGCGCCGTTCGCGACAGCGGTGATCGGTCCAACCAGCTCGTGACAAAGCCGCGCTGCCAACAACTGCGATATTCGCACATCTGGAACTGAAATCATGGTTAATTTTTGCATAAAACCGGACGTGCCGGAACAAAATCTTCTCCCGGCCGCGCAGCAATGCACGAATTTTTTAGCCAGTGCTGCTGGGGTGGCCCTTTTGGTTCAAGAACGCCCGTGGTCGCCGGGCCTGCGCCGCGGCCGTGCTGTCTCCTCTCGCTTCAGCCGTGCAGTTCTGATCAAGAAATGCCGGCCGCCGCTATCAGCGCAGCGGCGGCTGTCAAATCCTCAGGGCGATTGGCGTTGAAGAACGGATCAACCGGGCGGTCAGCAAAGGACACCGTGACGAGTTTGTGCCGCCTGGTCCATGCGTCCACTTTTCGAATCCCCTCGACGACCACGGCATGGCGCAAGTCCTCGCGCAGCCGCGTGGGCCATAGGCCAAATACCGGATGCTCTCGTCCGCCCGAAGCGGCGCAGGCAAGATCGGCGCCGGCTTCTCTGACCCCTTGCACCAGGCGCGCAACGAGGTCGTGCGGCAAAAACGGCGCGTCGGTCGCAACACTCGCGACAAACTCCCAAACCGGCCGGTGGGCTGCGGCCCAGTCAAGTCCAGCCAGCACGCCGGCGAGCGGCCCAGCAAAGTCCGGAACGCTATCGGCGACCACCGGCAGGCCGAAACCGGCGAATCGCGTCGGATCGCCGTTGGCATTGATGATCATGGCCCCAACCTGCGGGCGAAACCGTGCGATGACCCGGTCGAGCAGTGAAACACCGCCCAGCAGCCGCAACGCCTTGTCGCCGCCGCCCATCCGGCGCGACTGTCCGCCGGCAAGCAACAGGCCGAGGACATTCATACCGTCTCCTCCTCGGCGCGGCTCGATCTGCGGGCAAAACGCCGGGGCTCGTCCTCCGCATTGCGCAGATCGGCGTCGAATACGATGCGGTCGGTGCCAGCGAGCGCGATGAACCGCCTGCCTTTGGCGCGGCCGATCAATGTCAAGCCTGCCTGCCGCGCCAGATCGACACCCCAGGCGGTAAACCCCGAACGCGAGATCAGGATCGGAATCCTCATCTGCACCGTCTTGATCACCATTTCTGAGGTCAGTCGGCCAGTCGTGTAGAAAATCTTTCCGACCGGTGACACTTGGTTCAGATGCATATAGCCGGCGATCTTGTCGATCGCGTTGTGCCGGCCGACATCCTCCATATAGAGGAGTGGCCGATCCTCTTCGCACAATACACAACCATGAATCGCCCCCGCAGCGAGATAGAGGCTCGGCGCAGTATTGATCTTGCGGCTCAAGGCATAGAGCCACGAAGTCCGCAACACCGCAGCGGGATCGAGACAAACCTCGTCGAACTTTTCCATCAGATCGCCGAAAACCGTGCCCTGAGCGCAGCCCGAAGTCAGCGTCTTTTTGCGCAGCTTGTCTTCAAAATCGGTTTCGCAGTCAGTGCGGACAACGACAGTCTCGAGTTCGTCATCGTAATCAATGGCGATGATCCTGTCGTTCGCACCCAACATGTTCTGGTTGAGGAGATACCCGACTGCGAGGTAATCGGGATGGTCGCCGATCGTCATCATCGTGACGATTTCGCGACCATTCAAAAACAATGTGAGCGGCCGTTCGACGACGACTTTGGTCTCGATCGGACGCCTTTCCTGATCGATGCCGGAGAGGGTGCGGGTCAGCCTCGGATCGTCGGGCTGTGGTTGGACGGTAAATTCTTTCATACGCGGATGATGGGTGGTGCCGGCCTCGGCCGCAAGTCGATACGCACGGCCTTGCGTGATACACATCGCATTATCGACGGGGCATGATAATGCTCGCAAAAGAGATGCCGATGGCGGACCCAAAGAGCCTTTACAACAACGATACCGCCGCCTGGGCCGAGCAGCAGGCTGCGGCGCTCCGCGCCGCCGCGCGCGGCGACTCGAACCAGTTTGTCAATTGGGAAAATCTGGCCGAGGAGATCGAGAGCTTGGGCAAGTCGCTCAAATATGCGCTGGCCAGCCAGATCTTCCATGTCATCCACCACTTGGAAGCTCGAATATTCGCCAGCGGTCGACCCTCGCAAGGATTGGCGGCGCTCCATTCGACAAGCCCGGACCGGAGATCCGCCGTATCCTCAACGACAGTCCGAGCTTGCGGCGCGAGGTTGCGCCTATGATTGCCGATGAGACCAGACTTGCGATCGAATACGCTATTCAGGATTTGCGTGATTTTGACGAGTTGGACCGCCACCAGCTGCCGTCGCTCCAAAAGGCGGCCTACACCGAACAGCGGGTCCTTGAGGACTGGTTTCCCAAGGAATAATGAAATGAGTTGGCTGTCTTTTACAAATGATTAAATATCATTTTCCTTTTTAGTGGACAATCCTCCGGTGCGTGTGCGTGTTTTTTTGACCCTGGGGCGGGAAGCTTTCTTCTTGGCCGGCGCAGATTTTGCCGTTGCCTTGGCATCCGCGGCGCCGGTATCTGCCGCGGCGGTTTTTGTCGTCTTGCGCACTGTCGCTTTCGCCGACTTTGCGGCAGACCCTTGAACTGTCTTTCGGATCCGCGCGCTTGCTTCTTTGGTCGCCTTTCCCACGCTGGCCTTGGCTGCCGCGCGATGGCGCGGCGGGTGTTGCTCCCGGCGCGCTTCAAGCAGTGGGAGCGCCTGTTCAAGCGAGAACGTCTCGGGATCGGCGCCGCGCGGCAACGAAGCACTAACGCCGTCATGGCTGACATAGGGACCGTAGCGGCCCTGAAAGAGTGATACGACCCCGCCTGCAGGATGCAGCCCCAGTTCGCGCAAAGGCTGCGGTGCGCCGCGCCGCCGCTCGGCTGCCGGCTCCGCCAACAGCACGACCGCTCGGTTGGCGCCAATTGTCAGAACGTCGTCTTCGGCAGTCAGCGATTTGAAGGTTGAGCCGTGCTTGATGTATGGGCCGAAGCGGCCGATGCCGGCGATGATCATTTCGCCGGTTTCGGGATGCCGGCCTAGCTCCCGCGGCAGCGACAATAGCCGCAATGCCGTATCGAGATCGACATCGGCGGGCTTTAGCGAGCGCGGCACTGCGACCCGCTTTGGTTTCATGTCCCCGTCGCTCGCGCCGAGCTGCACATAATGACCGAACGGGCCTTTCTTCAACATCACTTCGAGCCCGCTGGCGGGATCGGTCCCGAGCGTTGTATCAGCCGTCTCTTCACCTTCGCCCTCGACCGCAAGCGGACGGGTGTAGCGGCAATTTGGATAATTTGAGCAGCCGATAAACGCGCCGAACCGGCCGAGCTTCAAACTCAGCCGGCCGGCGCTGCAGGCTGGGCAAAGCCGCGGATCGCGCCCCGAGCCATCGTTTGGGAAGAAATGCCGGCCAAGATCATCATCGAGCGCCTGCAACACCTGGGTGATCGTCAGATCCTTGGTGCCATTGACCGCCGCTGAGAAGTCGCGCCAGAAATTGCGGAGCAGCTCCTTCCAGTCGATCCGTCCGCCGGATACCTCATCGAGCTGGTTTTCAAGATCGGCGGTGAAATTGTACTCGACATAGCGCTCGAAAAAATTGGTCAGAAAGGCGGTCACGAGACGGCCGCGGTCCTCCGGCACAAAGCGCCTCTTGTCGAGCCGGACATAGGCGCGATCCTGCAACACCTGGAGGATGGTGGCATAGGTCGACGGCCGGCCGATGCCGAGCTCTTCGAGCTTTTTGACGAGGCTCGCCTCGGAGTAGCGTGGCGGAGGCTGCGTGAAATGCTGGTTTGGCACCACCTCGCCGCGCACCAGCGCCTCGCCCCTATGCATTTGCGGCAGCCGGGCGCCCTCACCCTCCTCGTCATCGGTGTCGTCGCGATCTTCCTGATAGAGCGCGAGAAAACCATCAAACAGCACGACCGAACCGGTTGCGCGCAGGCGCAGTTTGCCGCTCGGATCGGCGATGTCGATGGTCACCTGCTCGAGCAAGGCCGAAGCCATTTGGCTCGCGAGAGTACGCTTCCAGATCAGCTCGTACAGCCGACGTTGCTCGCGGTCGAGATAAACCTCGACATCGGAGAGTTTGCGGGCGAGATCGGTTGGGCGGATCGCCTCGTGCGCCTCCTGCGCGTTCTTGGCCGGGCTGCGGTAGACGCGGGGTGCGTCAGGCAGGTATTTCGCGCCGAATTCGGCGTCGATCAGCGCACGTGCGGCGGTGGTCGCTTCGGCCGAAATTGCCACCCCGTCGGTGCGCATATAAGTGATTAGCCCGACCGTCTCGCCGCCCAGATCGATACCTTCATAGAGCCGCTGGGCGATCTGCATCGTACGGCTGGCACCGAGACCGAGCTTGCGCGAGGCTTCCTGCTGCAGGGTCGAGGTCGTGAACGGCGGAAACGGGTTGCGGCGAAGCTGCCGGCTCTCGATCTCGGCAACGCCAAATCCGGGAGCGCGCAGGATGGCTTTGGCTGCGACTCGCGCTTTGGCCTCAGTGTCGAGTTCAAAGCGGTCGAGTCGCTTGCCGTCGAGATGGGTGAGCCGTGCCGTAAAGCTCTGCCCGCGCTCCGTCGTAAAGGTAACCTCGACCGTCCAGTACTCGCGCGGCTTGAATGCTTCGATCTCGGCTTCGCGCTCGCAGATCAGCCGCAGGGCAACGGATTGGACACGACCCGCTGAGCGGCTGCCCGGCAATTTGCGCCATAGCACTGGCGATAATGTGAAACCGACGAGATAATCGAGGGCGCGGCGCGCCAGATAAGCTTCCACGAGCTCGCGGTCGATCTCGCGTGGACGGCGGAAAGCTTCGACGACAGCGTTGCGGGTGACTTCGTTGAAGACCACCCGCTTGACATCGACATCCTTCAACGCACGGCGCGACTTCAGCACCTCCTGCACATGCCAGGAAATTGCCTCACCTTCACGGTCGGGGTCGGTCGCGAGATACAGCCCCTCGGCGCCGCGCATCGCCTGGACAATCTCTTTCATGTGCCTTTCGGATTTGCCGTCGACCTCCCATGACATGGCAAAATCCGCATCGGGGACGACCGAGCCGTCCTTTGCTGGTAGGTCGCGCACATGCCCGTAGCTCGCGACCACCTTGTAGTCGCTGCCGAGATACTTGTTGATGGTTTTCGCTTTGGCCGGCGATTCGACGACGACGACTTTCATCTACCTGTTTCGTTGAGCCTACCCGGGCAGAGTTGTCGAATGAGCGGTAACGGACCTATGCTCGGCGCGACAGAGGTCACGACAGCCTCGGACCTTACGGCCACAGACATCGAGGTTCAGCGCAGTGACACAAGATTGCCGGGGTGACGCTCCACACGCCCTGAGAGTTCCAGTTCGAGCAGCAGCGTGGCGACTGCGGAGGCTGTCAATTGGCACTGCCGGACCAGTTCGTCAACCGCAACCGGTGTAGGGCCCAATCTTTCGAGGATCATGTCGAGCATATTTTCCTCGGAGCTCCACTCCCCGGCGCCTCTCTTGGGTGCATCCAACGACCATCGCTCTTCGCTTGTTAATTGGACTGGTACCGGCCGATGCTGCGCTGCACCCTGCACCAGTGGCCCGAGTTGGGTCAGCACGTCCTCGGCCGTCTCGGTCAAGGTGGCGCCGCGACGGATCAGATCATTGGCGCCGCGACAGCGCGGATCGAGTGGCGAACCTGGCACGGCAAACACCTCGCGTCCCTGTTCGAGCGCATACCGCGCGGTGATCAGCGAGCCCGAGCGCGCTGCTGCCTCGACCACCAGCACACCCAGCGCCATTCCGGAAATGATGCGGTTGCGTCGTGGGAAGTGCCGCGCCTGCGGCTCGCTGCCGAGCGGCAGTTCGGCGACGATCGCTCCGTGCCGGCTCAGAGCATCGTAAAGGCTGCGGTTCTCTTCCGGATAGACAATGTCGACGCCGCCGGCGACAACGGCCGCCGTGCCAGACTCAAGCGCTCCCAGATGGGCAGTGGCGTCGATGCCGCGGGCGAGACCGGAAACGACGAGGAGCCCGGCTTGGCCGAGCCCTGTGGCAAGCTCCCGGGCGAGTCGGCGGCCGTTGGCCGAAGCATTGCGCGCACCCACCACAGCGATGATCGGCCGGCCCAGCAGTTCCGGCTGACCAAGCACGGTCAGAACCGGCGGCGCATCCTCGATTTGGGCGAGTGCCGCTGGATAAAGCGGCTCGCCCCAGCATAACAGCCGGCCGCCGATGCGCGACAGCGCGGCGAGTTCGGCCTCGGCGGCGGCCCGCGTTGCGGCCATCACCGGGCGGGCGCGCTCGCTGCGTCGCGCCAAGCGGGGCAAGGCTTCGAGGGCTGCCCGCGCCGAGCCGAACCGGCGCAGCATCGCATAAAAGCTGATCGGGCCGATCGTCTCGGTGCGGCACAACCGCAGCCAGTCGAGACGCTCTTCGGGGGCGAGCTCGCGCGGGGCCAGGTTACGCTCAGCCCTTCCGGAACGACATCCGGTGCTCCTGCCCGGCGATCAGCCGCCGGATATTGCCCTGATGACGCAGGATGATCAGCAGCGCCACAATCGCGATCACGATTGCCGTAGCACCATCGGTCAAGAACGGGGCGGTTGCGGCGCCAAAAGCGGTCGCGACCAGGGCCGCCAGCGACGAATAGCGAGACACCAAAGCGACAGTCAGCCAGACCCCCGCGGCAATCAATGCGACCGGCCAGGCGAGAGCCAGCACTATCCCGAGAGCCGTCGCCACCCCTTTGCCGCCATGAAAGCCGAGCCATAGCGGGAACATGTGCCCGATCACGGCGCACAACCCCGCCGCCAACGCCGCATGCTCACCCCAATGCCAAGCGAGCCCCACCGCCGTGCAGCCTTTGCCGAGGTCGAGAAGCAGGGTCAGCGCCGCCAACCCTTTGCTGCCGGTTCGCAAGACGTTGGTGGCACCGATATTGCCGGAGCCGATCTGACGGATGTCGCCAAGGCCGGCGACGTAACTCAGCACCAGCCCGAACGGGATCGAGCCAAGCACATAGCCGATCACGGCGGCGACAATGAGGTTCATGCTTGCCAAACGCCTTTTCCGATCCCGCTATCTCGGAACCGCGTACATGGAGGATGAGTGGGCTCCGTCTTGTCCAAATATCCTCCAAATATTACGGCAAGATTGCTTCGCGATACGCTTGTCAGATGACAGGTCTTACAGGATCTTTATGCCGCTCTTTATGCCGCGCACTCGTCAGCAGGAAAGCTCGGTGGCGGACGGCCAGCGCGGCCAAAGCAAACCGGCCAATCGTGACATCTCCCTCAGCAAGCTCGCTCGAAGACGGTTCGGCCATCGACGATTGTGCGGACGACGCGGCCCTGCACCGGGCGGCTGTCAAATGGCGCATTCTTCGACTTCGATCGGAAGTCGTCGGTGCAGATCCGCCACGCCGGATCGGGGTCGAACAACACCAGATCGGCTGGGGCCCCCGTTGCCAGGCGTCCGACCGGCAGGCGCAGGATTTGCGCCGGGTTACTCGTCAATCGCGCGATCACATCGAGCAAACTCATATGATGGTTGTGGTAGAGCTCCAGCGATAACGGCAACAAGGTTTCGAGCCCAACAATGCCATACGCGGCCGAACTGAACGGCAGCCGCTTCGAATCCTGGTCCCACGGCGCATGGTCACTGGCGATCGCATCGATCGTACCGTCGGCGAGGCCGTCAACGACCGCGCGGCGGTCCCATTCGCTGCGCAATGGCGGCGACACCTTTGCAAAGGTCCGGTAATCGCCGATCGCATTTTCGTTCAAGGCAAAATAAGGGGGCGCCGTATCGCACGTCACCGGCAGCCCCCGCATCTTGGCGCGCTGGATCGCCTCGATGGCGGCAGCCGTGGACAGATGCGCGGCGTGATAGCGTGCGCCGGTGATCTCGACGAGCCGCAGATCACGCTCGATCATGATCACCTCGGCCGCCGGCGGGATCGCGGCAAGCCCGAGGCGGGTGGCGATCTCGCCCTCGTTGACCTCGCCGGCGCCGGCCAGACTCGGCTCCTCCGGATGCTGCACCACCAGCAGATCGAATGTTCGGGCGTATGACAGCACCCTGCGCATGACGAGCGCGTCTGCGATCGCCTTGGTGCCATCGGTAAAACCGACCGCTCCGTTGGCCGACAGCAGTCCCATCTCAGTCAGGTGCCGACCGGTAAGGCCCTTGGTTGCAGCGGCATAGGTGTGGATTTTGGCCAACCGAGCCTCGCGCGCGCGCCGCGCCAGGAACTCGACGACGGACACATCGTCGACCGGCGGCTCGGTGTTTGGCAGCGCCACCATCGTCGTGACCCCACCCGCAACCGCCGCCTGTCCGCCGCTCTCGATCGACTCCATGTGCTCGGCACCGGGCTCGCGCAATTGGACGCGCATATCGACGAGACCAGGGGCGAGACACAGCCCCTCGGCTGCGACCACCTCGGCATCGGCAGCAGCAATCGTGCCGCCGATAGCGGCGATCCTGGCACCGTCGATCAGCAAATCCCCCGGGGAATCGAGCCCGCTTGCCGGATCGAGCAGCCGGGCCCCACGGATCAGCAGGCGGTTCATGCCTTCGCTAACCCCCTAGGGAGGGGAACGTCGGCGGCGGCCTGTTGCCGACATCGCCGGCAAGAATCTCAAGGCAAGCCATACGGACAGCGACCCCCATCTCGACCTGATGGCGAATCAGACTGCGGTCGATATCGTCGGCGACTTCGCTGCTGATCTCGACCCCGCGGTTCATCGGACCGGGGTGCATGATCAGCGCATCGGGCTTGGCTTTGCGCAATTTTTCGTAATCAAGGCCGAAGAAATGAAAGTACTCGCGGGTTGACGGCACAAACGAGCCACGCATGCGCTCGCTCTGCAAGCGCAGCATCATCACGATATCGACATCGGCAAGCCCCTCGCCCATGTCGTGAAACACGTCGACTCCGAGCCGTTCGATCGAGATGGGCAACAACGTGCGGGGTGCCACCACCCGTACGCGCGCGCCCATCGTGTTCAGCAACGCGATGTTCGAGCGCGCAACCCGGCTGTGCAATATGTCGCCGCAGATCGCGACGACGAGGCCGCCGAGCCGGCCCTTGCGGCGGCGGATCGTCAAGGCATCGAGCAGGGCCTGGGTCGGATGTTCGTGACTGCCGTCGCCGGCGTTGACGACCGCGCAATCGACCTTTTCCGACAGCAATTGCACCGCACCCGATTCGGGATGACGGACAACCAGCACGTCGGGGTGCATCGCGTTCAACGTCATCGCGGTGTCGATCAAGGTTTCGCCCTTGACCATCGAACTCACGGCCACCGCCATGTTGATGACATCCGCGCCGAGCCGTTTGCCGGCAACCTCGAACGACGTGCGGGTGCGGGTCGAATTTTCGAAGAAGCAGTTGATCAGGGTGCGACCGCGCAGCAGCGATCGTTTTTTTTCCGCCTGGCGATTGAGTTCGACGTAACCGTCGGCGAGGTCGAGAAAATGCTCGATATCCGCCGGCGACAAACCCTCGATGCCGAGGAGGTGGCGGTGCCGGAACGCGGTTTCGCAAGCGGCTCCCTGCATTAAGCCCATATTATAGATATCGTGCAAAGCCGCGGCAAGGATCGACCGATCTCAGCTTATCCTGGGATGCGCTCACGCTAGTGCCTCGTTGCAAAAGTTAGCGTAGTACCCGATTTTTGGATCGACCCCCTCCTGCTTCGTCATGTCCGGCTTGTGCCGGGCATCCACGTTGCCACGGCCATTCACGTCTCGTGGATGGCCGTGACAAGCACGGCCATGACGGCTTTGAGGCGGGTTGTCGCCATGCGCCAATTTACGCAATTAGACGCTAGAAACCTGGTGAACGGAGGGCGAAGCGCGATGACCCCGAACCCGATTACGCTTGCTATTGCCGTCGTTCTTGTTGGGCTCGGGGTGCTCGCGATCCTTGGCGGGCTGCTGGCGCTTGGCGCCGCGCTGATCGCTGTCGCAATCGTCATCATTGCCGCGCTCAAGATGGCGCGGCAATGGGAGCGCGCAATCACTCTGCGTGCCGGCCGGTTTCGCGGGGTCAGCGGTCCCGGCCTGTTCGTGATCGTTCCGATCCTCGACACCGTAGCGGCGGTCATCGACACGCGCCTGCGCACAACGCAGTTTGTCGCCGAACAGACATTGACCAAAGACACGGTGCCGGTCGATGTCGACGCGATCATCTTCTGGATTGTAATCGACGCCCAGCGCGCGGCACTCGAGGTCGTCAATTATGGCGAGGCCGTTGCCTGGGTGGCGCAAACCTCGCTGCGCGAAATGATCGGCGCCAACGAACTTGCGATGCTGCTGTCGAATCGCAAGGCGATGGACACCGAGCTGCGCGACACGATCGGCGGCAAGACCGCGCAGTGGGGGATCGATGTTCGATCGGTCGAAATCCGCGATGTCCGGATCCCGGTGGCGTTGCAGGATGCGATGAGCCGTCAAGCCCAGGCAGAACGCGAGCGCCAGGCGCGTGTTATTCTCGGTGCGGCTGAGGCTGAAATCGCCAACAAATTCCTGGAGGCGGCGCGCACCTACGCCGACAATCCAGTAGCGCTGCATTTGCGCGGTATGAACATGCTGTACGAGAGCGTCAAGGAGCGCGGCAGCACGATCATCGTGCCGAGCAGCGCCATTGACAGCATGAATCTGGGCGGCCTCGCTGGCCTGACGGCTCTGTCGCAGGTAAGCAAGGCTACAACTCCCGATCAGGGTTCCGATACCCAGACCCGGCCTGGCCCGTGGGCGCCATCGACCACGCGGTCTCGGTGATTTTGGACTCAGTGTGCCGCGCGAGCGAGAAAATCAAGGCAGCCCTGCAGGATATAAGCGGCGGCGACCCGGTCGACGATTTCGCCGCGGCGCTTTCTGGTCATGTCAGCCGCGATCATTTCGCGCTCCACTGCCGCGGTCGACAGGCGCTCGTCCCACAATACCGTTGGCAGATCACGCGCCATCATGACGTTGCGCGCGAACTGCCGCACCGACTGCGTGCGCGGCCCCTCACCCCTGGCCAAGGTGAAGGGCAAGCCGATCACGAGCCCGCCGACGCCATGCTTATCGATCAATGCCGCCAGTCGCGCCATATCGTCGCGAAAACGGCGGCGACGGATGGTTTCGAGTGGGCTGGCGATGACCAGCCGGGTGTCCGAAAGCGCAAGGCCGATCGTCTTCGTGCCGACATCAAGCCCCATTAATCGCATTCCCGCGGGCACAGCCGTGTGAAGCGCTGCAGGGTCCGCTAGAATCATCCCCCACAATACCCTATTTTACGTGTCCGGGCGGCGGTTCCGATGAGTGAAATCATGATATTGGAAGGAAAATGGCTCTAGATCGGGCCACTGTGGCGCATATCGCCACTCTGGCGCGCATTCGGCTGCCTGAGGCTGAACTCGAGCCCTTGGCCGCCGAGCTGTCGCAGATTCTCAATTGGGTCGAGCAGCTGAGCGAGGTCGATACCAGCGGCGTCGCTCCGATGGCGAGCGTGGCGGCGAGCGGCCTGCCGATGCGCGAGGACCAGGTCACCGATGGGGATTGCCGCGATGCGATCCTCGACAACGCTCCGCGCACTGCCAGAGGCTTTTTTGCGGTGCCGAAGGTGATCGAGTGAGCGATTGGCCCGCGGCGCTGACCGCGCTCAGCCTTGCCGAAGCGCGTGACGGTCTCGCTCGCAGGGAATTTTCGGCCCGCGAGTTGACCGAAAATTACATCGCGGTAGTCGAGGTGGTACGGCCGTTGAACGCCTTCATCACCGAAACGCCAGATCAGGCGTTGGCGATGGCCAAAGCCGCGGATGAGAGGCTCGCCCGCGCCGAAGGGCGCCCACTCGACGGCATCCCGATCGCGGTCAAGGATCTGTTTTGCACCAAGGGGGTTTTGACCACCGCCGGGTCACATATCCTCGACGGGTTTCACCCGCCCTATGAATCGACCGTGACCGAAAAGTTGTGGCAGGCGGGTGCGGTCATGCTCGGCAAGGCCAACCTCGACGAGTTCGCGATGGGCTCGTCGAGCACGACGAGCTATTACGGGCCGGTCGAAAACCCGTGGCGCCGCCGGCCCAATGGGAGAGCGGGCGACAATCGGCCTGTGGTCGCTGGTGGATCTTCGGGCGGCTCGGCGGCGGCGGTCGCGGCCCATGCCGCAATGGCCGCGACCGGTACCGATACCGGCGGTTCGATCCGCCAGCCGGCAAGCTTTTGCGGTATTGTCGGGTTGAAGCCGACCTATGGGCGCTGCTCGCGCTGGGGGGTTGTCGCTTACGCATCTTCGCTCGATCATCCGGGCCCGATGACGCGCACTGTCCGGGATGCGGCAATCATGCTACGCGCGATGGCCGGGCACGACCTGAAGGATTCGACCTCGGCCCCGCTGCCGGTGCCGGATTACGAGGCGGGCTTGACCGGCGAGATTCGCGGGATGCGGATCGGGGTTCCCCGAGAATACCGCGTCGAGCAGATGCCGGGCGAGATCGAGGCGTTGTGGCAGCAGGGCGTCGATTGGCTGCGCGAGGCCGGTGCCGACCCGGTCGAGATCTCGCTGCCGCACACGAAATATGCGCTGCCAGCCTATTACATCATCGCCCCTGCCGAAGCCTCGTCGAATCTCGCGCGCTATGACGGCGTGCGCTTTGGGCTGCGGGTTGGCGCGGCAAGCCTCGATGAGATGTACGAACTGACCCGTGCCGCCGGTTTTGGTGCCGAAGTCCGCCGGCGCGTGCTGATCGGCACGTTTGTGCTGTCGGCCGGCTACTATGACGCCTATTACCTGAAGGCGCAGCGCGTGCGCGCCCTGGTCGCACGAGATTTTGCAAAAGCCTTTGAAGAGGTTGATGCCATTCTGGTACCGACTGCGCCCTCAGCGGCATTTGCGATCGGCGACAACACCGACGACTCTATCGCGATGTATCTGAACGACGTATTCACAGTGCCGGCAAACCTCGCGGGCTTGCCGGCGATATCGGTCCCGGCTGGGCTATCCGCAGATGGCCTGCCGCTCGGCTTACAGATTATCGGCCGCGCCTTCGACGAGGAGGGTATCCTGCGGGTCGCGCAGGTTCTGGAAAGCGCCGCGGAATTCCGTCACCTGCCCGCTTTTATCGCGGGCAAGACATAACTCGCAGGCCAACATGACCACAGCTCACATGTTCACGCGCATCGACCACGTCGAGATCGTTACCGATCGGCCTGAAGAGACTGAGCGGTTCTACACCGAGGTTCTTGGTTTCCGGGTCAAGGCGCGCGACCGCATCGTGCGCCCGGGCGGCGCCGGAGACCTCAAACTCACTTACCTCGACCTCGGCGGCACCACTGTCGAGTTGATTACCTACGAGGGCATCCAGGTTGGGCCTGCGCCGCAGAGCGAACATCTCGGCTATCGCATGATGGCGCTCGAAGTCGAGGACATGAACCGAGCTGCCGAGCATTTGAAGCTCAACGGTGTCGACATTGTCTGGGGACCGGTGGTGCGCGACCATTATGCCAGAGCCGAGATCTGCGACCCCAACGGCTTTCGGATCGAGCTCAGACAGTGGTTTTAGGGGGCACGCGCGAGTCGCCGATGCTGATCAAGGGACGCACCGGTGAGTGGGAGACGGTAATCGGGCTCGAAGTGCATGCCCAGATCGTCTCCGAGGCGAAACTGTTTTCAGGGGCGGCGACCGCGTTCGGGGCCGAGCCCAACACCCAGGTCTCGCCGGTCGATGCCGCCTTTCCCGGAATGCTGCCGGTTATCAACCGCCATTGCGTCGAGCAGGCGGTCAAGACCGGCCTCGGGCTCGACGCCGAGGTCAACTTCGTCAGCGTCTTCGACCGCAAAAACTATTTCTACCCCGACCTGCCCGCCGGCTATCAAATCTCGCAATATCTCCAGCCTGTCGTCGGGCATGGCCGGGTCGTGCTCGACATGCCGGACGGCCGGACGCGCGAGATCGGCATCACCCGGCTGCACCTCGAACAGGATGCCGGTAAGAGCCTCCACGACCAGCATCCGAACCTGACCTTTGTCGACCTGAACCGCGCCGGCATCGGCCTGATGGAGATCGTGTCCGAGCCGGACCTCCGGAGTGCCGAGGAGGCCGGGCTCTATCTGCGCAAATTGCGCTCGATCCTGCGCTATCTCGGCACTTGCGACGGCAATATGGAGGAGGGTTCGCTGCGCTGCGACGCCAATGTCTCGGTGCGGCGCCCCGGGGAACCCTACGGTACACGCTGCGAGATCAAGAATCTGAACTCTGTGCGCTATGTAATGCAGGCGATCGCGTACGAGGCGCAGCGTCAGATCGAATTGATCGAGGAAGGGGGTCAGGTCGTACAACAGACGCGCCTATTCGATGTTGGGCGCGGCGTTACCCGGCCAATGCGCTCCAAGGAGGAGGCGCACGACTACCGCTATTTTCCCGACCCCGATCTGTTGCCGTTGGTGCTCGACCCCGCCTGGGTCGAGCAATTGCGCGCCGGGCTGCCGGAATTGCCCGACACCAAAAAAGCGCGGTTCATCTCGTCGCTGGGGTTGTCGCCGGATGACGCCACCGTCCTGGTCGCCGAGCAGGCGACGGCGCTGTTCTTTGAACAGGTCGCCACGGGGCGCGACCCCAAGATGGCGGCCAACTGGGTCACCGGTGATCTCTTCGCAGCACTGAACCGGCTCGGGATCGGCATCGAGCAGTCGCCGGTGTCTCCCAGTCAGCTTGGCGGCCTGATTGATCTGATTGCCGACGGCACGATTTCCGGCCGGCTCGCCAAGGACGTGTTCGTTGAGATGATCGCAACCGGCGCCGATCCCGCAACAATCGTCGAGAACAAAGGCCTGCGTCAGGTCACCGACGAGGGCGCGATCGCCGCCGCGGTCGATGCCGTCCTCGCCGCCCAGGTCGACAAAGTTGCCGAATACCGGTCTGGCCGCGACAAGCTCTATGGGTTTTTCGTCGGCCAAGTCATGCGCGCCACCCAGGGCAAGGCCAACCCTACCCTCGTCAATGACTTGTTGAAGAAAAAACTCACGGGTTAGAAGCAAGTGATAATGCCGATTACATTCGGGATACAGCCGTGGATGTGCGGCTGCGATTGGAAATAGATGACACGGAGATTGCCTGTTTCTGCTCACAAACAGAAGCATGTCAGAGGAACACTTCCTTCGGCGAACCAGGTCGTCGAATTCATTCGCGAAAGTCGGTCGGCCGTTGGCAAACGCGAGATCGCCCGCGCCTTCAACTTGGCGCCGGCGGACCGGCCGGCGCTGCGCGACATGCTGCGCCAGATCGAGCGCTCGGGCGTCGTCGCTCGCGCCGCCAACCGGCGGCTTGCGGCCGGCACGCCGCTGCCTGAGCTGACCGTCGTCGAGCGGATCGGCGCCGATGAGGACGGCATCCCGCTCGCCAGCCCGGTTGCGTGGACCGGCCCCGAACCGGCGCCGCTGTTGCGGCTCGCCGACCACGGCGGTGAAACAATCCCGCTCGGAGGGCGCGCCGCAGCCCGGCTGGTCACGCTCGACAACGGAGAGATTGAGGCGCGGGTTATTCGCCGGCTCGATCCCGGCGGCGAGCGGGTAGTCGGCGTGTTCGAGAGAGATCGCGACGGCGGTCGCGTCGTACCCGCCGACCGCCGTAACCGGGCCGAATATCGGATCGCCGAACGCGACACCAGCGACGCCGGCGACGGTGAACTGGTCATCGCCGAGGTGTTGCCAAAAGCACGGTTTGGTCTGTCAAGAGCGCGCATCGTCGAGCGGCTCGGGTCGATGACCGATCCCGGCGCGATCAGCCTGTTGGCGATCGCTTCCTTCGCGATCCCGACCGAATTCCCAGCCGATGCAATTGCCGAGGCCAAAACGGCAGCACCGGT
>JAFAOB010000470.1 GCA_019238055.1 Alphaproteobacteria bacterium | reverse complement strand
CACGCCCTAAGTCCACGTTGATATGGGAGCTGCTCGGCAGCCAGGTGCATGTGGTGGGCGCTAGGAGCGGCGAACACAAACCGAGGGTTTTATGCATCAGCGTATCCGCAAGGCGGTTTTTCCGGTCGCAGGTTTGGGGACACGGTTTCTGCCCGCGACCAAGGCTATGCCAAAAGAAATGCTGCCGATAGTAGACAAGCCGCTCATTCAGTACGCAGTCGAGGAGGCCAAGGCCGCCGGAATCGAACAGTTCTTTTTTGTCACGAGCCGCGGCAAGGGCGTGATCGACGACCATTTCGACCACGCCTTTGAGCTTGAAACAACGTTGCGCGAGCGCGGCAGAACCGATCTCATCGACGAACTCGAAACGCACCTGCCCGAGCCAGGCCAAATTGCCTACACCCGGCAGCAGAGGCCGCTCGGGCTCGGTCATGCGGTTTGGTGCGCACGCTCGCTTGTTGGAAACGAGCCTTTTGCCGTGCTGCTCGCCGACGATCTGATGGTGTGCGACAAACCCTGCCTCAGCCAGATGGTGGAGGCCTACGAGGAGGTTGGCGGCAATATCGTCGCCATTGTCGATGTGCCGCGCGAGCATACCCGCCGCTATGGCGTGCTCGATGTCGTGTCGGATGACGGCAGATTGGTGCGGGCGCGGGGTGTCATCGAAAAGCCCGAGCCGGCTACGGCGCCATCGACATCAATTATTATTGGCCGCTATATCATTCAGCCGCAGATCTTTGCCCACCTTGCCTGCGGCAAGGCTGGCAGCGGCGGAGAAATCCAATTGACCGACGCGCTTGAGCAGTTGATCAGGGACGGTCAGGCTTTTCACGGGCTGCGATTTTGCGGTCGACGCTATGACTGCGGCGACAAGCTCGGCTTTCTTGAAGCAACCATCGCCCTGGGGCTCGCCCATCCCGAGCTGGGGCCGGGGCTGAGGCAAATCCTGAGTTCGTACCTCTAATCCGGAGCGTCTATGCCACACCGTTTCGATCCGACGATTCTGCGCGAATATGACATCCGCGGTATCGTCGGCGACACCCTGTCCACCGCCGATGCACAGGCGATCGGCCGGGCCTACGCGCTGACGCTTAAGGCCAGTGGCGGGCGGCGGGTTGCGGTCGGATATGATGGCCGATTGACCTCTCCCGAACTCGCGGCTGCTCTGGTCGACGGTCTCGTCAGCGAGGGCACCGATGTCCTGCGGATCGGCCGCGGTCCGACGCCGATGCTGTATTACGCTGCCGCCACCCTCGGGGTCGACGGCGGCATCATGATCACTGGTTCCCATAATCCGCCCGAATATAACGGGTTCAAATTCGTACTGCGCGGCAGAGCGTTTTACGGCGCGGCTATCCAATCCTTGGCCGAGACGGCGCTCACGCTGGAGGCGCCACAGGCCGCTCGCGGTCGGATTGAAGATCGGGACATTCGCGACGCTTATGTCGAACGATTGGCGCGCGACTACCATGGGTCGCGCCCATTGATTGTCGCTTGGGATCCGGGCAACGGCGCCACGGGTGAAATTGTGCAGCAGCTGACAGCCCGCCTGCCGGGCCGGCACGTTCTGATCAATGCGGCAATCGACGGGCATTTCCCGGCGCATCATCCCGACCCAACGGTTCCGGAAAATCTCGTGCAGCTGCGGCAAATGGTAGCGCGCGAAGGTTGTGAGCTTGGGATTGCGTTTGACGGAGATGGCGATCGTATCGGCGTCGTTGATGCCACGGGAGAGATCTGGTGGGGCGACCAGTTGATGATCATCCTCGCACGGGAGGTATTGGCGCGGCATCCGGGGGCTCTGATCCTCGCCGATGTCAAGGCAAGCCAGGTGCTTTTCGACGAGATTGCCAGGGCGGGTGGCCGGCCGGTTATGACCGAGACCGGGCATTCGCCGATCAAGGCCAAGCTCGCCGAAACCGGTGCGCCGCTCGCTGGCGAAATGAGCGGACACATCTTTTTCGCCGATAGCTATTACGGGTTTGACGATGCCGTTTACGTGGCCATTCGGCTGCTCGATATTCTCGCGCGAAGCCCGCAAAGCTTGGCGGAATTGAGACGCGGTCTGCCCAGTGTCGTCAACACGCCGGAGTTGCGCTTTCCCTGCGCCGAGGCCCGTAAATTCGCAATCGTGCGCGAGGTGGCCGGCCGGCTGCAGCAGGCGGCAGCCGAGGTGAATGAGATCGATGGCGTGCGGGTGCGGACCGTCGATGGATGGTGGCTGTTGCGCGCCTCCAATACCCAGGACGTGCTGGTCGCCCGCGCTGAGTCCGGAACCGCCGAGGGTCTCGCGCGTCTTAAGGCGGAACTCGCAGCACAGCTCGCGGCATCAGGCGTGGCGTTGCCCGACGCCTAAGACCGCGGTGACCGCGGTCGGCGGCGGACTGCGTTCAGCGCGACGCAATCCTGGGCGTTGACGGCGAAATTATCGAGCACGGGATGTTCTTCTTGCGCAGTTCGACGCACGCACCCTGCGCCTCCCGTGGCGTCAAGTTTAGCACTCGCGCCCGATAAAAATGGTCTTTCCGGTCAGGCACGACAATTTGCAGCGGCTTGCCCCTGGCAGAAGGCAGACTTTCCGCGTCGCGTGCGGCCTTGGCGGCCGCTGGCAGGCCACGAAAGCCTCCGAGCTGAACGCCCCACCGCTCGGCGGTCACCATCTGGCGTTCCAGCTCTGGCCGGAACGCCGCCGCTTCGGCCTTACCGACTGGGGATAAGTGCGCGGCCAGGCGCGCGGCTGCCTTGCTGAGAAGCCCAGGCTTGACGTGAGCCGGTGATGGCGGCGTCTGCGGCGGCGGGTCGGCCGCAGCGATGACAGGGCTCGGCGGCAGAGCGGCGATGGTCGGAATCTGTTGCGGAATGGGCACCGTGCGGGGTGCGACGACCACTGTAGAAGGAACCCCGAGCGAGGCAAATCCCTGGTCGAGCAAAGCCGCCATCTCGCGGTCGCGGGCACCTCCGGAAATCCCGCCGAGTACGACACCGATCAGCCGATGCCCGTCGCGCACCGCGGACGTCGCAAGATTGAACCCCGATGCGTGGATATATCCGGTCTTGATGCCATCGGCACCGGGATACCAATCGAGCAGGTGGTCGTGGCCAACGATGGTCACCCCGCGAAAAACAAACGAGCGCGTCGCGAAGAAACGGTATTCGCGCGGGAAATCGTGGTACAGCGCCAATGCCAGCTGGGCGATATCGCGCGCCGTCGTATGCTGCAACGGATCGGGCAATCCTGAGGCGTTGCGGTAGAACGTGTTGCGCATGCCAAGCTGTTGCGCCTTGCGGTTCATCATCTCCGCAAAAACGGGCTCGCTGCCGCCCAAGCCCTCGGCCAAGACTGCGGCGGCGTCATTGGCCGAGCGCGTCACGATGCCAAAGATCAGGTCCTGCACGGCAACAGCATCCCCTGGCTGCAAACCGAGTTTGGTTGGGGATTTGCTTGCCGCGTCCACGCTGACCGGGAGCATCTGGTCGAACCGGAGCCGGCCTGTGTTCAGCGCCTCAAAGGTCAAATACAGAGTCATCATCTTGGTCAGTGACGCCGGGTAGGTAATCGCGTCGGCGTTCCATTCGCTCAACACCCGGCCGGTATCAGCATCAAGCACAATCGATTCGCCGATCGGCGACGGCACCAACCCAACGGGTCCCAATGAGAGATGATGATAATGGACGTGACGTGCAGCCTCCGCTTCCCCTGTACGCAAGACGCCGAGCGCCAAGACTCCGATCGTTAAGATGCAGACTTTCGTTGTGCGGGAACCGCCACCGCGGAACCCGCCGCGCGGCTGTTTGGCCATGTTCATTACAACCCCCAATTCCCCCAAACCGTGTGTAACCAGCGATTAACGCACTATCATTCCAGACAGATGGAGAAAAACACAAGAGTTGTCCATTTCGCGACTTGCTCAGGCGATGCTCTCTTCTGATAGGTCATCGCGGGTCCGACCAAGCCCTAATCAGCAGTGAAAGCCTGAAGAAAATTTTGTGCAATGCACAAAGCGGATTGCCAAGATGGCGGTTTCAGCCTAAAGGAATTTAGATGCAGCGCAGGAGAAACGATGCTCGACAGCGAGGACGGATGGAGAGCAAAGGCAGACGGGCACCGCGCATGACGGCACCAACCGATGATCCGATGCCCTCGGCGACCGCTACGCCCGCCGATCCGGCCAACATCATTCAGCCGGTGGAAGAACCGGTGCCCCCGCCCGAGCTGCCACCGCCGGAGTTAGGCGTGCAGCATGTCGCACCGCCCGCCCTGGCACCGCCCGCTCCAGCATCGCTTCCTATACCCGTTCAGCCACAGCGGCCAGACGATCAAAGCGGGCGTGACCTTTACACGGTCGTTGTCGAGTCCCGCGGAGTCCTGGTTCATGGCATCGCATTGCTGAGCGATGAGTTTGCCACTCTCGCACGGCAGAGCATCGATACAACCGCCCATGCCGCGATCCAAATGCTCGGGGTAAAGACCTGGGCCGATGCGATCGCAGTCAATACTAGATATGCTCGGATCAGCTGTGATCATTGGCTCGACGGGGCACTGAAAGTCATGGACCTCGGTGTCAAAGTCACTTTCGAGGCGTCGAGGCCGTTTCTAAGCAAGTTCGGAAAAGTGTGGGGCGTCGCCCATCCTGATCACTAAGGGATAATGGCGCAGGCCGCGTTTCAATTATCACCGGCGAGACGATCATTCGATTGGCACGCGCATCGCGATCGCGCCAAAACTGTCACCGCGCGCGCGGGCGGAACTGCCGGCGAACCAAAGGCACACGAGCCCGATGACCAGGACCACGGCCCCTTGGAACAGTGGTTGGAAAACCAAGGCCGTATGCGGGACGATTGCGATCGAAGCGATCAATGGCACCGCGATGATGATCGAAACGATCGCGGTGAGCGTCGCGAACGGTTGATCAAGGATCGGCGCCGCCCATTGTGCGGCGCGCCAACGCGGGTGCAGTTTCAGGTTCAGCACGCCCAGCGCCAGCGTCAGCCAGACCAGCAGAACCGCGATCGACCTGACGGCGACGCCCATGGCCCAGCCGACATACACGGCCTGGACTAAAAACGCAGTGCTGAGCACCGCATGTAAAATGAGACCGGCGAGCGGCACCTTGCGCTTTGAGGTTTCGGCAAATACCGCCGGTAACATTCGATCCTGGCCATAAGCGAAAGCAAACCGCGACGCCACCATAAATCCCGGCGCCAAAGTTTTGCCGACGATCAGCGCCACGGCAAAATTGAGCGTCACGCTGAGCCAATCCGGGGCGATCAGCCCGACGAGACCCGGCGCTGTCGCGTAATTGGCTTTGCCGGCCTTGATCAACCCGGTGACCGCCCACCACGGTGCAGCGTGAAACAGGGCCAGCGCGACACCGGTGAACAAGACCAGCGCCACGACAAAGCCGTAAATGATGCCGCGCGGCAATTTGCGGTGCGGATCGCCGACTTCGCCGCCCAAGGCAGGCCCGGCGCCGAGCCCCGCATAGGCGAAGACAAACAGCGAGCAGACCGCAACAAAATCGAACAAGCCACCACTGGGAGCCATCGCCGGCGGGGCGAGCGTCACCTTGGCCACTTTGCTCGCAGCGGCGACAAACACTGCTTGCGGGGTCCAAAAGCCGATTGCGCAGATAGCTAGTGCGGTCGCCACGATCACGAACAATAGTACCGTGACGAACAGTCCATAGCGATGCACGCCCGCGGCATTGACTGCATAAGTGATCCAGATCGCGGCGAGACCGAGGGCAAGATGTCCTACGGGCGACAGCAGTGCTGCGCCGAGCGCCGGGCTCAGACCCAAAACCGCCTGGCCAAAAAACGTGCCGAAAGCATAGGCGAGCACGCCGGCCCCGGCTGGACCCGTGGCCCACCACAAAAAGGTCACCAGAAACCCGATCGGCACGCCGAGGCTGCGCGCGATCCACACATATTTCGAACCGGCGCGCGGCATGACCCGGGAAAACATCACAAAAAGATAGGTCTTCGGCAGCATCAGGATGCCAGTCACGAACATCGCCAATGGTACGAGGCCGCGAACGCCGGGATAAACGGCGAGGCTCTGTGTCGACACGAAGTTGATGCCGGCGCCGTATTCGGCCGCGATCGCCGAGGCAGTGACCGCCAGTACGCCCAGCACTTTGGCCAGCCGGAAGTCATGTGCTGGCGCCCCGGCGGGGTTCAAATTCTGGCTCATGACACTCCTCCTGTTCCGCCATTCGGGTGCATTTCTTGTCCTTATGTGTTTGCGCATTAACGGTGATCGCCGCGATTGATGCAATTGCCGCGATGCCCAGCCCGGCTTCTGCTACAGCGACCGATGGCGGTGCTGGCCAGGGTCTTGCTATCGCGGCGGGTGGGTGCAAAATTCTTAAGCCTAGCGGCGACGAGAGCCGGTGCTGCGGTGCACCGGAGGTGGTTGCGAGGACGATATGAAAGCGCTGGTCGCGGTCAAGCGGGTCATCGATTACAATGTCAAGATCCGGGTCAAAGCGGATCACAGCGGCGTCGAAACCGCTAATGTGAAAATGTCAATGAACCCGTTTGACGAGATCGGCGTCGAAGAGGCGTTGCGGCTGCGCGAGGCCGGCACTGTCAGTGAGGTCATCGCCGTATCGCTCGGTGTCGCGCAATGCCAGGAAACAATCCGCACCGCTTTGGCGATGGGCGCCGATCGCGGCATCCTGGTGCAGACCGATGCCGAATTGCAGCCGCTCGCCGTCGCCAAATTACTGAAGGCGGTGATCCTCAACGAGAAGCCCGAGATTGTGATCCTCGGCAAGCAGGCGATTGATGACGATTGCAACCAGACCGGGCAGATGCTGTCGGCGCTGCTTGGCTGGCCGCAGGCAACCTTTGCCTCCAAAATCAAAATCAGCGACGGCCATGCGGAGGTTACGCGCGAAATCGATGGGGGCCTCGAAACCATCCTGATCAAATTGCCGGCCGTGATCACGACCGATCTTCGATTGAACGAACCGCGCTACGCCTCTCTGCCCAACATCATGCGAGCGAGGAAAAAACCGATTGTGACGACGACGCCCGAGGCGCTGGGTGTCGATGTGACGCCGCGGCTCGCTGTGCTCAAGGTGGAAGAACCGCCAAAACGTCAGGCCGGTCGCAGGGTGGCTTCCGTCGAAGAGCTGGTCGACAAGCTCAAAACCGAGGCACGGGTGATCTGATGGCTGCTCTCGT
>JAFAOB010000503.1 GCA_019238055.1 Alphaproteobacteria bacterium | reverse complement strand
CCGCGGCCAAGCGGGCGATCATGCCTGGGGTTGAGCACCGGCAGCACAAGGGCCTCAATAACCGGGCCGAAAACGCCCATCAACCGACCCGCCGACGCGAGCGGATCATGAAGCGGTTCAAGTCACCGCGGCAGGTTGAACGCTTTCTGTCCGTCCATGACCAGGTCGCCAATCTTTTCCCCCGCCGTCAAGACCACGATACCGCCGCAAACATCCGGTCCGGCCGTACGCGAGCTTTCGCTATTTGGACCGACAGCACCGGCGTCGCCATGGCTGCATAATCCGCCATGGCTGCATAATCAATGCGTATCGCTGAGCATTGCCAGCCCAGTGCGCTTTCGATTGATATGCAGATCCCAAGTTGACGGTGCCCTCACCCAATCACGATTGGACCACGGTTGCGGTCATGAATCTCGATTCCGGCCAATTGGGTCGGGACAATCCGACCTTTGGTTTTGTCTACCCGCAGGATATACCGAGCCAGCAGGTCACGACCGCTGAAAGCGGTCCCGATCCGTCAGTGCTGGTCAATCGCATCACCTACGATCCGAACCAGCAGGCCGGACAGTTCGGTTTCGCGATTGCGGAAGATGCGCCGTATCGTGGCGCTCGTGGCCACCGAACCGCACATCGAAGGACGGCGAGACATTCGCACCGCCACACGGTCTCCTGGCGCTGGCATCATGCTGGGCGGCACTCTCGCTGGTCGACGGCACACGCGGCCCATGCGACGGCGCATCACGCATTGTGGTGGACAGCCGAAACAAGCCGGCATCATCCGTCCGATCATCTGGCTTTCGCCCGTTGACAGAGGCGACGCAGGCGGGCCTATTTCGCTGCCGCCGCATGCGAAGGATGTCATGTCGCCAGCCAATATCGATCCCGCCCTATTATCCGCAGCTCAGCTGTCGCAGGAGATCGGCGCTAGCCGTCTGTCGCCGGTCGCTGTTGTCGACGCGCTGCTCGCCCGCATCCGCACGCAAGACGGAAAGTTGCACGCTTATGTCGAGGTCTATGCCGATGAAGCCCGGCTTGCCGCCGAGGCGGCCGAGAAGGCAATCCGGTCGGGACATTATATCGGCCCGCTCCACGGCATCCCAATCGCGCTCAAGGATCTGATCGAGATCGAAGACCGCGTGACGACGGGCGGCACACAAGTCTGGCATGATCGCCGCTCGACCTACACCGCGACAATCGCTCGGCGCATGATCGCCGCCGGCATGATCGTGCTCGGCAAGACGCATACGGTTGAGTTTGCGATGGGCGGCTGGGGTACCAACCAGCATCGTGGCACCCCGTGGAACCCGTGGGATCCGGCGGTGGCGCGCACCCCCGGCGGATCGAGCAGCGGTACCGGCGTCGCAGTGGCAGCGTGCATGGCGCCATGGGGAATCGGCACCGATACCGGCGGCTCAGTAAGATTACCGGCCGCTTGGTGCGGGCTCAGCGGGCTCAAGACGACGATCGGCCGGGTCAGCACCTACGGCATTTTGCCGCTGAGCCCAAGCCTGGACACCCCGGGGCCGATGGCGCGTTCGGTCGAGGACGCGGCGTTGCTGTACCAGGCGATTGAGGGTCCCGATCCGAACGATCCGCGCACTTTGGGGCGCCCTCCGGCCGGCTCGCTGAAGGTGATGCGACGCGGTGTACGCGGTTTGAAGCTCGCGCGCATGCCGGTGATCGAGCGCGATCATGTTGCCGCCGAAATGCTCGCCGCCTACGACGCGGCGATCGACACGTTTGCGCGGCTAGGGGCCGAAATTGTTTCGGTGGAATTGCCCCGGCGTTTTGCCGATTACACGCAGCTCACTGGCCGCATCATCGGCGCCGAATCCTATTTCCTGGTCGGCGACTTGATCGATGACATGACGCTGCCAATCGATGAGGCTGTGCGTCCGCGAATCGCCTCGGGACGGGGTGTGTCTGCGCGCGATTACCTTGGCGCATTACGCGAGCAAGCCGAGGCGAAAGCGGAATTCGCCGCCGCCCTCGGCGATGCCGATGCGCTATTGACCCCAACGACGACAACGGCCGCAATCCCGCTCGAAGCTGTGGATCAGAGCACGACGCCGGCCCATTTCACGCGTTTTGTCAACGCGCTCGAATTGTGTGCGCTGGCGATACCCAATGGCTTTACTGCCGGCGGTCTGCCATTGTCATTGCAGATCGTGTGCCGCGCCTATGATGAGGCAACGGCGTTGCGTATCGGCTGGGGTTATCAGCAGGCGACCGATTGGCACGAGCGCCGCCCACCCGAACTCGGCTGATACGACGCGCGGCCCAGACCTGATCCGCATACCCTTATAGTCGCTTGTTTTGAGATTGTTTTTTGCGGGGGACACTGGTTGCATGCGATGATGGTTAATCTTACCCGCCGAGCTTTGATACCAGGGTTCGTCGGAATAGTCCTCACGGGTGGTATCGCGACGACGCGCGCGGCGGCGAAATGGGTTGAAGCGCGATATGAAGTCTACGGCGTCGCCGGAATTCACCTGTTGACCAATCGGACGACCATTGAGCAGGCGCCGCATCAATACGGCATCGAGATGGATCTCGACACGCGCGGTCTCGCTCGTATGTTTGTCGACCTTGACAGCCATTCGGACGTCTATGGGCAGGCCGGCAAGGGGGTGGCTCGGCCCCAAACCTATGAGGCGAATGTCCGGCGAAACGGTGTAGGGCGACATTATCGGATCGATTATGGCGGCGATGGCCGCGTAATCAAGGTATCGGCGAGTCCCGCATCGGGGCAAGCTCCCCCGATGACAGAGCAGCAGATCCGCGGCACGGTCGACCAGCTGACGGCATATTTCTTGCTCGAGCGCCAGCTTTCGGAACGCGGCACATGCGCCCTCGTGGTTCGTGTGTTTGACGGACGGGGCCTTTACAATCTCCGTTTCACCGATAACCAGCGAGAAAACCTTGCCGGCGACGGGCACCAAAATTTTGCCGGTCCGGCACAATCTTGCGATGTGGTCCGCGAAGACCTCGTGGCCAATCCGGATCGCAGCGAGGGTGCTTACGACCGGGGCAAGCTTTGGTATGCCCGTGTCGTGCCCGGCGGCGAGATGATGCCGGTACGCATGGAGTACGATACCGACTTCGGGGTGGTGAAGGGGTATCTCGCCGAGGTGCGCGCGCCGGGCATTGACCTCCGTCTGATGCCGGAATAATCGCCGCCTAGCCGTCGCCAATCGCGCTAAGGGTAATGATAGGAACCGCGCGCCGGTCGCTGTGGGCCCTTTGCCTCGATTGGCAAAGGGCGCTCTTTATGCAGAAGCAAACGCTTTGCCGCGTGCGGCTTTTAACGACCCGCCAGGTTTGGCGTGGGCTCTAACGGCAACCCCGGATGCCCGGTTAATCTTTCGCCTTCGGCTTGCAGCTCGCGAGCCTTCTCCTTGATCGCGGGGAGAATGGAGGCGATTTTTTCCAGGTCCAGATCGGCCGCCACCCCCGGGTATCCGGCCCGCTCGATCATGGCCCCCAATTTTCTGTTCTCGAACTGCTCAAAGACCCAGCCGAGCGGATCCTCGACCAAGGTCTTGTCCCAATAAATGCGATGGTTCTTGTTGCGCGGGCCATAATGGTAATGCGGCGCTTGCCAGAAACAGTCAAAGGCCAGGATCTCGGTTTCTTCCACATAGGAATTTTGCGTTGCCCCGCCGATGTCCGTCAAGACATGGACTGCCAAGCCGCCGTCTCCCCCCTGCTGCCGCCGCATCTCAAGCCCAAATCTGATGTTCCCGGCTGGGAAGATGTGCGTGCCGCGATTGTGCTTGACCGTATTCCGCTCGGCGGCAAACAGCTCCCTGGCGCAGGCTTCCACTTCAGGAAGTACGTCTCTCACCTCTGCCATATTGGCGGCCGCGGCGACCTGCGGATAGCCGGCTCTCTCGAGCATCTTTGGGAGCTTCGTTCCCAGGGTCCTGATCGTCCAACCGATCGGATTCCCGTCGGTTATCGGGTCCATTCTGTAGAACTGGCCGGAGCCGCTTAGCGTTTCCGGCAGGTCGTCCTGCGTCATCGATACCGCGGGCTGCGGATCGGGATTTTCCGGCCCGTAAACGTAGCTTTTTTCCAGGTCGAAGCAGTTGAACCGCAGCAGGGTTGTCTCTTTGCCAGCGACATCCGCCATCACGGCGATCGAGACACCCTGGTCCGCGTGATCGTGGATATTGCCGTCCCAGAGTTCATGTTTGACGATGAACGACAAGGGACCTGCCGTGAATTTCTTTACCGGTGACATTTCTGGCCACTCCTTTTGGGACGTCGTACGACTGTATGCTCAGGCTTCTCCAAGCTGAATGCAGCAAGATAGATCGAACCGGTTTGATCTCAGCGCGTCAAGGGTTAAGCGGCGTTGATCTCTGGGTCAACGACCCGCCGCCTGATGCGCACGCCTGTGTGTGCATGCCCGGCGCAGGGAGGACGTAAGGATCAGCTACAGCGCGCCCGGCATCACGTCTCCAGGCGCTTCGGCGCGTCTGCCATAGCCATGAGCGAGCGAATTCTCCGGTGGGGCGGGCACTGCCCCGATTACCTCGTTTGGGAGCTTGGCGTCGTTGTCATGGTCAACTGTGTTTGATATCGGCCAACAGCTTTTCGGCCTCGGGCTTTTCGGCAAAGGCGGCGCCGGAGCCGAGCAATTTTTCGAGCACAGCCTGGGCGTCGGCGGAATGGCTAGCGCGTTGCAGCGCAACCGCTAAGTGGTAGGCGATCGATGGGTTCGCGGGTGCCGAGACATTGGCGGCAGTCAGATAGGTCGTTGCCTTTGTCGTGTCGCCCTGAGCCAGCAGGATCCACCCGAGCGTGTCATCGATTTGCGGCGCATTCGGGGCCGCCGCCGCGGCGCGTTCGGCCAGCGCTCGCGCTTTTGTCAAATCACCCTTCTGCTGATACAGCCAGGCAAGATTGTTCAGAGCCGTTGGGTCGGCCGGACGCGACTGCACAAGCCGATTGTATTGTGCAATCGCCGCATCGTAGTTTTTGCTTTGCAGATACAGCGAGGCCAGCATCTGGGCCGCCGGGTAGCTGGTAGGATCGTCTTTGAGGCGTGCCCTCAGCAATGTCTGAGCCTTGTCGGGCTGGCCCGCTCGTATATAGAGCGTTGCCAGCTGCGCGCGGACTTCGTCGTTGGTTGGTTTCGATGCGAGATCACGTTCGAGCAACCCGATTGCTTCTTTGCCGCGTCCGCCCTTATCCAACAGCTCCGCCGAAACCATGTCGTAGATCAGGTTGTCCGGATCCTTCCTGGCGAGATCGCGGGCTTCAGCAAGACCGGCATCGATGCCGCCGATATCCGCCGCAACCTGGATTAGATTGGCCTTGATCGTCGCGTTCTGCGGCTCACGATTAAGTGCCTGCTGCAGAATCGATTGGGCTTCGGCGTATTTTTTAGCGCTGTTTAGGATGCCGACATAGCGAGCCAAGATCTTGGACGAACTGGGGTCGAGCTCGTAAGCATGTTTGTAGCTTGCAATCGCCGCCTGTTTATCATCGGCCCCGATTTGAGCGCGAGCTTCGGCATCGACAACATCGACATTATTCGGAAATTTCGCGGCGAGATCGGTCGCGGTCGCAGTTGCGTTCTTCCAATCTCGGCTGCGAATGTAAAGGTCAACAAGCTTGAGGCCCGGAGCGGCGCTCGTGGGATTGAGTTTTGCTGCCTGCTTGATCTGAGCCGCGGCTTCAGACCATTTGTTCTCAAAGATCGCGACATCCGCCAGCCCGAGCCGGGCGGCGAAGTCATTGGATTTTTGCGCGAGAAGAGCGTCGTACACCTTTTGCGCCTCAGCGCTGCGGCGGGCTTTTAAGTAAAGCGATCCCAGCAACGCAGCTGCCTGAGCATTCTTCGGATCAGTCTTCAATTGTCCGGCCAATAACGCTTCGGCTTTGGCGAAATGTCCGGTCCGGTCATAGAGCGCGGCGAGTGCGGTTGTCAGCGTGCCGTCGCTCGGGTACGCCGCAGCGGCGGCTTCGAGCAAATTGATGGCGTCATCCCAACGCCCAGCATTTTCGTACATTTCAGCCGCGACCAGCGGGAAGATGCTGTCGTTCGGATTGTCCTTGGCATAAAGGTTTGCTCTGGAGACGGCAGCGTCGACCCCGTCGAGATCAGCCGTGATCCGGACGAGGTCCGTCTTTAGCGCATCATTTTTGGGATTGCGATCGATGGCGTCGCGCAGAACGTCGCTCGCTTCCCGATAATATTTCGTGGATATCAGCAGGGAAAGATAGCGCGACAGTATCGGCGTCGAATTCGGCGCCAATTCATAGGCCCGCTTATAACTTGTCACCGCACCATTGATGTTGCCGGATGCAAATTGAGCTTGCGCCAGCGCCTGAATGATATTCAGATCTTTTGGGAATTGCGCGCTGAGTGCGCCGGCGACCGCCGCAGCGTTGGTCCAGTTGCCTTGCAGCGCATAGATCCGCACCTGCGCCATCCCGGGCGCCGGATCGTTCAACGCGGCAGAGCGGGCGCGATTGACATAGTCGGTCGCTTCCGACCATTTCTTCTGATTGCTCGCTACATTGGCCAAGCCCAGTAAGGCGTTTACGTCATCCGCTTTCCTGGCTAGCGCTGCTTGATAAACCTTCTTCGCGTCATCGGCGCGCCCATTCGACAGGTAGAGCGCCGCCAAATCATTCATCGCCGGTGTAAAATCAGGATTCGGGGCGAGTGCCGCGTGAAATTCGGCCTCCGCGCCAGCGACATCCTTTTGCGCGGCCTTCACCATGCCCGACAATGTCAGATAGAGAGGATTGTTGCCGTCGCGCTTGACCAGGGCCGCCGCCACCCCGGCCGCTTTGTCGAGCTGGCCGGCGCGCAGCTGAGCCAGGACAAGGGTCGGGCCTGCTATCGGTACACCGGCCTGCGTGCTGAATACGCGCTCGAGTTCGGCCAGCCCCTCCTTGCCTTGCCCAACGCCAATCTCGGAGATCGCCATCCGAGTCTCGATCGTCGGATTGTCCGGTTCCAGCGCCGTCGCCTTCTCAAACTGCTGCAGCGCCAATTCGGGCTTGCCGCTTGCCATATAGGCGTTGCCGAGCAATGTCAGGGTATCGGCATCGACCTTTGGTTGGACAGCGAGAGGTTTCAAATACTCAATCGCCCGACTGGGTGCGCGCTGCTGCAGCGCTGCGAACGCAGCCAAACGCGCCGCCTTGGCGTCACCTTGAGCCCGGTCGAGGTATTTGCTGAGGATCGCTTCTGCCTGAGCGTACTGGCCGAGTTCAACCTTGATGGCGCCCTGCACATAATACCCCGCCGGGAACTGGTCGAACGCTAGCGACAGCTGGTCGAGTTGCCGGTCGGCCGCGGCGTATTGCTTGTGCTTTACTTCCTCCACCGCTCGAAGGTAGTTCGCCATGAAATTATTGGGATTGGCCTTGAGAATCGGATTGAGATCCTCGTCGGCCGCCTCGTATTTACCTTGCGCGATATTGAGGCTGGCGCGGCTCAGTCGTGTGGCGACATTCTGCGGGTCGATCTGAAGAGCCGCATCGAAATCGCTCTTCGCGGCCTGCAAGTCACCCTTTGCACGCGCCAATTCGCCCTTGATCTCAAGCGCCTCGACCGCGCGCGGATTGGCGGCCAGCACTTCGTCGAGCAACTTGTTTGCCTGTGCCGGGCTGCTGGCCGCGATCAAGCGGGCCAAGCCGATTTTTGGCGGAGCTGCTTTCGGGTCAAGGCGGATGGCATCCTGCAGCAGGGATTGCGCCCTGGCATTGTCGTGCTGACCGGCCGCTGCCATACCGAGCGCCCAGCGCACCTGGCTTTCGAGAGCGGGTAGGCGGTTGCCGGGATAGACCAGATCAGCGAGCTCCTGGAACTTGCCCTGGCGCAACAACGCCTGGTCCAAAACCGGCAGATAGTCGGCTTCGGCGCCGTTGCGCTCGCGCGCTGCGCGAGCTTCGCGTTCGGCCGAAATCGGGTCGCCCAGCTGTAAGTAGACGCGGGCCAGGCGGATGCGCAGCTGGGCATCCTGAGGCGCGTCGCGGACCGCGTTGCGCAACTCGATCTCGGCCGCCTTGGGATTGCCATTCTCGATATACTGGTCGGCGCTCTTGACAGAGGCTGGCGACTCGGCCGCAACAGCCGACGAAGCAGTGGTGAGGAGCACTACGATCGCCAAAGCCGTGCCAAGTTCGACAAGACGGCGGCGCGTCTGATGCATCCTCAATTCCTCTTCAGCCAGCATCATCCGTCGGCGCCAAGCTGGTGCTGCTGCATCAAATCGTAGAGCGTAGGCCGGCTGATCCCAAGCAGTTTCGCCGCTTTCGACAGGTTCGAGCCGGTCTGGGTCAAGGCCAATTGGATGACCTCGCGTTCGGCCCGCGCCCGCGCCGCGCGGATGTCGAGCGATTTGCCATTGTCTTCGGTGTAGGGCAGATCGAGATCCGCAGCGGTCACGAGCGGGCCTTCGGTCATTACGACCGCGCGCTTGATCCGGTTTTCGAGCTCGCGGACGTTCCCGGGCCAAACATAGTCTCTGACCGCGGTAAGCGCCGATCCGGCAAGGCCACGCGCGGTTCGCCCATACTCGGCTGCAAAACGCCGTAAAAAAAAACTGGCCAGAACCACCGCATCCGCCGGTCTCTCGCGCAGTGCGGGGACCCGGATCGTGACCTCATTCAGCCGATAGAACAGGTCTTCGCGAAACCGGCCTTCGGCCATCATCCGGTCGAGATCCTGATTGGTGGCGCAGACAATTCGCACATCGACTTGTATCAGACGCCGACCGCCGACGCGTTCGACAATCTGATCCTGTAGAAAGCGCAACAGCTTGATCTGCATCGCCAGCGGCACATCACCAATCTCGTCGAGAAACAGCGTACCGCGATGCGCACTTTCAATGCGTCCGATATTCTGCCGAATAGCGCCGGTAAAAGCGCCTTTTTCATGGCCGAACAACTCGCTTTCGAGCAGGGTCTCGGGGATTGCCGCACAATTGATCGGTACGAACGGGCCTTCGGCGCGGCGGCTGAGCTTGTGGATGGCGTGGGCGAGCAGCTCTTTTCCGGTGCCGCTTTCGCCAAGCAGCAGCACCGCGACATCAGTCGGCGCCAGCTTTTCGATATTGCGAAGCACGACCAGCATTTCGGGGCTGGTGGCGATGATGCCATCGATTGGCGAAGTGGCATTGGCGGCATCGGTTAGACGCCGGTTTTCGGCCTCAAGCTCAAACATCTGTTCGGCGCGGCCGACGATCATCCGCAGAACCTCGATGTCGATCGGCTTCTGGTAAAAATCGTACGCACCAAGCGCGATTGCGCGCAGTGCGTGCTCGCGGGTCTCGTTGCCGGTGGCGATGATGACCTTGGTCGCCGGGGAGAGTTCGCGGATTTGTGACAAGGCGGCGAGGCCCTCCGAGGCACCGTCCGGATCCGGGGGCAGACCGAGATCGAGGATCGCAACCGGGATCTGATGGGCGCGCATAAGGGCCACCGCCTCGCGCCGATCCGCTGCTGCATGCACCTTGTGCTCGGAAAATGCCCAGCGCAGCTGACGCAGCAGCCCGTTGTCGTCATCAACAATCAGCAGCGGCTTGGGCTCGCTCGTTGTGCTGTTCATGCGGCGGCCGAAGGCATGGCGGCCTCGCCGCTCTCAGCAAGCGGTAGGATAATGCGCATTGTCGTTCCGGCGCCCGGCCTCGATACCACTTCAAGCTCGCCGCCCGCCATGTGGATCAGCTCCCAGGTCTGATATGCGCCAATGCCGTACCCGCCCGATTTCGTCGATCGGAATGGACGGAACAGTTCGTTACGCACAAAGGCTTCATCCATCCCAATCCCGCAGTCGACAACATCGATCAGAAATTGGCGGCCTTGGCGCCGGGTACGCAGGACAACCGGGTGGCCGGGCGGCGAGGCATCGATGGCGTTTTGTACCAGCTGCGTGAGCGCCGACCGGAGTTTGTCTGGTACAATCGTGACATTGCAGCATGCATTTTCGCTATCGGCCTCCATCGCCACCGAGAACTCGCTGGCGACGGCAGCGATAATAGCGAGTGGGTCGGTCAGCCGGGGTGCTGATCGATCCTCCGCCTTCAGCTGGCCCAACAATTTGTTCATTCGGTATACCGCATCTTCGACGGTCTGGAGCATGTCACGTTGAAATTCGGGGTTGTCAATATAACGATGCGCATTGCTGACAATGAGACCGAGCTGGCTCGCAAGGTTTTTGATATCATGCACGACAAACGCAAAGCGTTTACTATATTCAGTCAATAATTCGGCATCGCGAAGACTTTTCGTCGCCCGTTCTTCGGCGATATAGCTCGCGGCTTGGCGGCCGGCGGCGCGCAGCAAGTCGAAAGCCTCCCAGTCGAGCGCGACCTTATGGTGCGGCCGATCGAGAACGACAAAACCGACGATCTCACGCCGGTACGACAACGGTACCGCCAGCCAAGCTCGGGCCGACGCGAAGCTCCATCCTTGATGGGACGGATCGGGATGGGATGGATCGGTTGGGCATTCCTGGATCCAGCTGCCGTCGCGGAAGCCGGCGAGGAATGGATCATCCGAGGCAATTGCAGCGGCATGCTCGGTTCGCGCCAACCACCCTGCAATCGGGTGATACTCCGTTCCGGAACCCGACCACAGCATACCGGCCGGGCTATCGACGAATTCAGCGAGGGCGCGGATGATTCTCACCTGCAGTTCGTCGGCTTGCCGCTGGTCGGAGATCAGCTCGATAAACTTTAGCCACTCGACCCGATAGTCGTAACGATGGGTAAAAAAATTCCTAGAAATCAGAAATCTAAGACGCCGCCGATAGCTCCCCGAAGACAGCACGGTGCCCAGCACGACGACGCTGCCAAACAGCATGGCCAGCTGCAATACGAGGCCCCAATCACCGCCAAAGCCGCGCAACAGCATCCCGACAACGGCGACGGCCAACAGAAAGCAACCGCTCGCCAACAGTGTAGCGGTATGGAGCACGACCTGACGGGAGACATGGATGTCGACCCGCCACTCGCGATTGCGCGCCATCGCCAACACCAATAACGGCACCGCAAACGCCGCGGCAATTGCGCGCCCGAGAGGCAAGCCGGGATCGACTCGACCACGGGTGATGAAAGCGTCAGAAAACAGAAAAAGCTCATAAGCATATAATAGGCCGAGGGCGAGGCACAGCGGCCAAACATGCCATCGGCGCCACGGATCGGTATTGCGCCACAAGTTTTCGATTGTTAATAGGCCGAGCACGCCAAATCCGATACGGACCAACAGCTGGACAAATATTTGCCTGCTGCCAATGCCGACGATCGCGCCGGCATCGATAGCGATCGCCAAGGCACAATAAATTGCTGCCGCAATCAGGTAGCCGTGCTTGCGCGCAGAACCTGCCTCACCGCCCCCAGTAATGAGATAAACGGCAAAAAGCAGCCATGCCGAAAGCCGGAAACTGTCCAGCACCGCCAGAACGGGGCCAGATACCAAACCGGCCGTTGCTGATGCGCCCGCCCACACCGCTGACACCGCACAGCAGCCAACAATCGCAGTGCCGGTGCGACTTGTCCGACCCCGCAAAACCATCAGTGCGATGATCAGGATAAACGCTAGTGCGCATCCGGAATAAACCGTCGTAACGATGATCCTGGGCAGATTAGTAATCCTATCTTGCTCCTTGATTCCACAAGATAACGCGAGCAGTTTGCAGTAAAATCAAAAAATCGAGAAAAATGCTGCGGTTTTTAACATAGTAAAGATCGAACGAGAGCTTGCGGCGAGCGTCTTCGATCGATGCGCCATAAGGATAATTGATCTGCGCCCAGCCAGTGATGCCGGGGCGTACCCAATGCCGTTCGTTGTAATATGGGATGACGGCGGTGAGGTTGGTGGCAAAGTAGGGGCGCTCCGGGCGCGGGCCAACGAAACTCATATCGCCGCGTAAAACGTTCAAGATTTGCGGCAACTCATCGATCCGCAATTTGCGGATAACAGCCCCGATCCGGGTGATCCGGGGATCGGCGCGAGCGGCCCATTGCGGTCCGCTATTGTATTCGGCATCAATCCGCATACTGCGGAATTTGAGGATCGTGAAATGGCGACCGCGGTAGCCAACGCGTTCCTGGCGATAAAGAATTGGACCCGAGCTGTCAAACTTGATCAGGCAGCCCACAACCAACAGGAGCGGTGCTGTAAACCCTAGCAAACAGAGGCTGACGATTATGTCAAAAGCTCGCTTTGCGAGTTCGTCGACGGCGCCACAGCGAAACCCATCGGAATAGAATAGCCAGCTCGGACGCAGTGCTTCGAGATCGACGGTTCGCGTTTCACGTTCCCAAAAATCGAGAAATTCGGTGATGCCAATTCCAGCAAGCTTGCAGTGCAGCAATTGCTGGACCGGCAGACCGCGGCGGTCGTCGGGCGCCACGACGATTTCACTGATGCCAAGCGAACTGCCGAGTTCGGCGAGAGCGTCGGGTCCGGCATCGGGCCACTCAATGGCGGTGGCGCTGGCGATGCCACGTTCCCATTCCCCAGGCATGCGTATGTACGAGACCGGCACGAAATGCTGATTTTCACCGCGTTCGACCAAACGCGCAATGCGCGCCGCTTGGATGCCATTGCCAAGGACCGCGATCCGCCTTTTTAACACCCCACGGCCAAGGGTGATCAGAAAAGTTCCGCGGGTAAGTGAGATGCAGCCGAGCCAGATCAGGGTCGCCTTTAGCGGCAAATTAGCGGGATCGGGCAAATGCTTCAACCCGTCGTGCCAATAGGTGGCGCAGGCAATCATCACCATTAAGAACAGGACGAACGCGACGGCGATCCTGCTCAGCAGCTGGCGAAAATCGATGAAGCTCTGCTCACCGTAAAGACCCACCGAGATCATCGTGGTAACAGCGGCGGCCGACAACCCTGCAGCGAGCTGGGCGTGAAGGCTGGTGTCATCAAATATAGGCGGGTTAGTTGGGCCCGACTGAGACAGCATCTGGTAAAACGCGCCAGTGATCAGTAGCGCGTCCGACGACACGAGCAGCACGACCGAAACGGGGACAAAGTGTCTGAACAGTCTGAGCTGCATCACAACCGTAAATTAATGCGCGTTAACCGCAACTGCGACAATCGCCGTTTAGCGCGAGAGTATAATAACCGCAAAAAGTGCAGACGTCCAGTGGAACACTGTCGCCGGCTGTTTTCGCCCGCGAGAGGTTGACGGCGCTATGGACATGGCGCTTTCTCTCCCGTCCGCTTGGCATCCGCCAGCGTCCACAAGCGAGATGGTCAGCCATCCCTCATGCGCCGTGTAGTCAAGGGGATCGCGATGCGCCAGACGGCAACATCGGATTCCCTCGGATATCGGAGACCCGTGCCGGAGAAGGCCAGGGTTCAGGCGGCGGGTCGCATTATCATTCGAGCACCACACCGTGACTTCGGCGCCGACGCGGTGACCGTAAGCGCGCGGGCACCCCCCGCAGCGCCGCTCGAAGTCGGCGAAAACGCGGTAGCGCCCCTCACGCTGTAAGGTTTGCCGGCGCTCGGTAAAAAGCTTCGTCGTCCATCGCCACGAGCATCAAGATACCGCGATCCCGGCAAATTTGCCGTTCGTCGACGCTGGACGCTATGTCGCGGCTAGCCGAACTTCGCCGATAGGCGGTGTCGAAACGACCTAGCACTACAGTTGCGAGTTTCGTTTCAGATGAGCTTGCTGCGCGGCGGCCTGATGAGCGCGTCGCCAGAGTGACCAGGCGATGATATGGGCGGGCCGGATACGGCGCTGGGCGAGGCGCACGGCAACGCGGCGGATTTCCTGGACTGACCAGTGGATGAGGGGTGGGTCCGGGCTATGGGAAGCAGCCCCCGTGTCACAGCGC
>JAFAOB010000391.1 GCA_019238055.1 Alphaproteobacteria bacterium | reverse complement strand
AAGCTTGCGGTTGATGCGGCCGTGCTCGGCGAATGTGAAGAGGTTTTGGTTCGGCTGGCCGATAAGGAACGCGAAGACTGGGACCACATTCCCGGCCTCTGTCACCGCATTGGCGGCGAGATCGTTGTTCGGGGTGGGCCACAGATCGCCGACATGACAAGGCTCCCGGCATTGCGTTGGCCGGCTGCCGCCTTGCAGCTCCACATGCATCATCACCACCGCTTCGATTCATCGCCAGCGGTTCCGGGCGCCGAGATGGAGACCTCGCGCGGCTGCCCGTATCACTGCAGCTTTTGCGCGAAGGAGAATTTTCGTGATCGCTATCGTCGGCGACCGCTCGCCACGATCCTCGGCGAACTCGACGCACTGATCGCAGCGGGGGTCGGTTATATCTATTTCATCGACGAAATCTTTCTGCCGTGGCGCGAATTGCTCGAAGCGCTAGTCCAGCGCGCGATCGCGTTTGGTGTCCAGACCCGTATCGATTTGTGGCGTGACGACATGCTCGATCTGCTCGGGGCCGCCGGCTGCGTGTCGATCGAGGCGGGAGTGGAAAGCCTGACCCCTGAGGGGCGCGACGGTCTCGACAAGAATTGTCGGGTGTCCACCGATGAACTGACCCGGCGCCTCGTTTACGCCAAGCGCTCGGTCGCATTCGTCCAGGCCAATCTGATCGCGACCGCGAGTGATGACCCCCCGAAAGTCGAGCGCTGGCGCGCGGCACTGCGGGAGAACGGCGTATGGGCGAACGAGCCGGTGCCGCTCTTCCCTTATCCCGGCTCGCCGGATTACCGCCGGCTGTGGGGTGTTCCCGACGATTTGGCCTGGGAACGGGCCGTCGATTATTATCTCGATCGGTATGCCGCCTTCAGCGACATCCAGGAGGCTCGGCCGCTTCGTCTGCACGAGCTGGAGACGCCCTGCCAATGACCTCGGCGCTGCTTACGGTGCTGATGACCGCGGACGCGGTCGGCGGCGTGTGGTCCTACGCCCTCGGGCTTTGCGCGGCATTGGCGGATGTGGATTTTATTCTGGCCACGCTCGGGCCGCGGCCGAAGCCGGCGCAACGCGCCGCACTTGCGCGGCTTGCCAATGTCACCCTCGCGGAAAGCGATTTTCCTCTCGAATGGATGCCGGATGGCCAAACCGCCATCGCCGCGAGCCGGCGCTGGCTCGAAACGCTCGCCGCACGACATGCAGTCAACGTCGCGCACGTTAACGGCTATGCGCAGGCAAGGCTCGATTGCGCCTGCCCGAGGATTGTGGTCGCTCACTCCGATGTGCTGTCATGGCTGCTGGCGGTGCATGGCGCAGCGGCCCCGGCCGAGTGGCGAGACTACCGGCGACGGGTTATCGGCGGGCTGCGCGCCGCCGATCGCGTCGTCGCGCCGAGCCGCACAGTCCTGTGCGATCTGCAGCAGCAATACGGATTGCCGTTATCGGACGCGATGGTCATTCCGAACGGCATCGAAGTCGAACCGTTTGTCCCACGCCCGAAACAGTCGGTGATAATGGCTGCCGGCCGAATCTGGGATGCCGCCAAGAATTTGGTTCTGCTCGATGACATTGCGCCGGGCTTGGATTGGCCGATCGAAATTGCCGGCGCCACTGCTCATCCTGCAGAGGGTGTCGCCCATTTGCGCAATGCGCGGCTGCTTGGCGTGCTCGACCCGGAAGAAATGCGACGTCGCCTCGGCGAGGCGGCCATCTTTGCAGCCCCAGCACGCTACGAGCCATTCGGGCTCGGCATTCTCGAGGCTGCCGCCGCCGGTTGCGCCCTCGTTCTCGGCGATATTGCCTCATTGCGCGAAAATTGGGACAGTGCCGCTGTCTTTGTGCCAGCGGATGATAGGGAGCAGTGGCGGTCTGCCCTGCGCCGCCTGATTGCGGACCGCGCCGAGCGAGAACGGCTTGGCGCCGCGGCGCAGGCTCGCGCCGGGCATTTCACACTCGCGCATTGCGCGGCGCGCTACCGAGCGCTCTATCGCGAACTGGCCGGCGCTTCGGCCGAGCAAAGGGTCGCGTGATGGCGAAAATCGTATTGTTCTGCCATTCGCTGCGCTCCGATTGGAACCACGGCAACGCCCATTTCCTGCGCGGCGTTCTCAGTGAATTGCAGCGGCGCGGTTTCGAGGTCGAGGCCTGGGAGCCGGCAAACGGCTGGAGCGCCCGCAATCTCGAAGCTGATCTGGGACCATCCGCGCTCAAAGCCTGGCGCGCCGTATATCCCGATTTGCCGGTCATGACCTACGATGCCGCTGATATCGATGTCGATCGGGCGCTCGAAGGTGCCGCGCTCGTACTGGTCCATGAATGGACCGATCCAGCGGTAATAGGCTTGCTGACGGCGCGCCGCAGGGCCGGAGCGCGTTGCCTGCTGATGTTTCATGACACGCATCACCGCATGATCAGTGCCCCGGAAGAGATGGCGCGGCTCGACCTCGACGGGTTCGATGCGGTGCTCGCCTTTGGCGAGTCGCTCGCCGAGGCCTATCGCCGCCGCGGCTGGGGCCGGCGCGTCTTTGCTTGGCATGAGGGCGCGGATCTTCGGGTGTTCAAGCTTTTACCCGAACGGCCCCGGCGATGCGACCTGGTATGGATTGGCAATTGGGGCGACGATGAGCGCGCGGCCGAACTCAGAGAGTTTCTGATCGACCCGGTCATGGCGCTGGGTTTATCAACCTGCATCCACGGCGTGCGCTACCCGGTCGCAGCACAAGCCGCACTAAAAGCGGCTGGCATCGACTATAGCGGGTATCTACCGAATTTTTACGCGCCCCGAATTTTTGCTGCGGCGCGCATGACGGTCCATATTCCGCGCCGACCCTACGCCCGGATGTTGCCCGGAATCCCGACAATCCGCATGTTCGAGGCGCTCGCCTGTGGTATTCCGCTGGTCTCGTCCCCTTGGGACGATTGTGAACAGCTGTTCACACCGGGCGAAGATTATCTCGTCGCGCGCAATGGCACTGAAATGCAGCGCCAACTCGCCCAGCTGTGCGCCGATCCTGCGTTGCGCGCGCATTTTGCCGAACGTGGCCGAGCGACCGTCATCGCGCGTCACAGCTGTGCCCACCGCGTCGATCAGTTACTCGCCATCTGCGCTGGGTTGGGTTGCCAGCTGACTGAGCCTGCAGCGATAGTAGCCAAATGAAGCCGCTGAGCATCGCCTTTTTCGGGTCGAGCCTCGTCTCGGCCTATTGGAACGGAGCGGCGACATATTACCGGGGCATATTGCAGGCGCTTGCCGTCAATGGGCACCGCATCACGTTTTACGAACCCGACGCTTACGACCGGCAACAGCACCGCGATATCGACGACCCACCCTGGGCCGAGGTCATCGTCTACCCCGCTGCGGGCGAGGCCGGTGTTGAGCGCGCTCTCGATCGGGCGCGCGCAGCCGATCTGATCGTCAAGGCGAGCGGCGTCGGCGTTTTCGACGCATTGTTGGAGGCGCGGGTGCCGGCGATCAAGCGCCCTGGTGCGATTGCCGCGTTCTGGGATGTCGATGCGCCCGCGACCCTTGACCGGATCGCCGGCAGCCCCCATGACCCGTTCCGCGCGCTGATCCCGGCCTACGACATCGTGCTGACCTATGGCGGCGGACCGCCGGTCGTCGAGGCCTACCAGCGCTTTGGAGCCCGCCGCTGCGTGCCGATCTATAATGGTCTCGACCCACTCTCCCATTATCCGGTCGCGCCCAAACCGCGGTTTGCCTGTGATCTCGGGCTTGTCGCGAACCGCCTGCCCGACCGCGAACGGCGGATCGACGAGTTCTTTATTGCGGTCGCCGCCGATTTGCCTGACCGACGGTTTCTGCTGGGCGGCAGCGGCTGGAGCGATAAGCCATTGCCGGCCAATATCGGGTATCTTGGCCACGTCTATACCCGCGACCACAACGCGTTCAATGCATCGGCATTGGCTGTGCTGAATGTCAGTCGCGACAGCATGGCAGCCTACGGGTTCAGCCCGGCGACCCGTGTCTTTGAGGCGGCGGGGGCCGGCGCCTGCATCATCACCGATATGTGGGAGGGGATCGAGCTGTTCTTTGAGCCGGGACGCGAAATTTTGATAGCTGAGAACGGACCGGCGGTGGCCGAGCAGCTTGCTCGGCTTGGTCGTATGGAAGCGTGCCGCATTGGTGCTGCTGTGCGGGCCCGCGCTCTCGCCGACCACACTTATGCGCAACGCGTCGTCCTATTACAGCGCGTATTGGAGGGGATCGAATGATTCCCACCCTATGCGATCCACCGAACAGGCTACGGATCGTCATTCTCGGGTTGTCGATCACCTCCTCCTGGGGAAACGGGCATGCAACCACCTATCGCGGTCTGATGCGAGCGCTGAGCCGCCGCGGACACGAGGTCATGTTTCTCGAGCGCGACGCGCCTTGGTACCGCGATCACCGCGACCTTCCCCATCCGCCCTTCGGGGCGACTTACCTGTACGACAGTGTACAAGAGCTGCGAGAGCAATGGAGCAGCGCGTTGCGCGACGCCGACCTCGTGATCGTCGGCTCCTACATCCCCGATGGCATCGAGGTCGGTCGCTTCGTACAACGCATGGCACGTGGTCTGGTCTCTTTTTACGACATCGATACGCCCGTAACGCTTGCGGCGGTTGTCGCCGGGACTTGCCAATATTTGAGCGCTGATATGATCCCCGGCTTCGACCTTTATCTTTCCTTTACCGGCGGCCCCGTTCTGCGCCGCATCGAGCAGGAGTTCGGCGCGCATATGGCCCGAGCGCTTTATTGTGGCGTCGATCCCGATTGCCACAATCCGGCGGCGGGCGCCCCCGATTGGGATCTCGGTTATCTCGGAACCTATAGCGCTGACCGCCAGCCGCCTCTCGAACGGCTGCTGTGCGCCCCGGCACGCCGGTGGGCGGAAGGGAGCTTTGCCGTCGCCGGTTCATTGTATCCTGAAAATCTGACTTGGCCGGGCAATCTGGAGCGCATCGAGCATATCGAGCCCGGCGGACATGCGACGTTTTTTGCACGCCAGCGTTTCACGCTGAACGTGACCCGCGCCGATATGATCCGCAGCGGCTATTCGCCGAGCGTTCGCCTATTCGAGGCTGCCGCCTGCGGTGTGCCGATTATCAGCGATTGGTGGACTGGCCTCGACGAATTTTTCCGTCCCGGCCGGGAGATCCTGGTCGCCCGGAATAGCGAAGAGGTGCTGTTTTATCTGCGCGAAATGCCGGAGGAACAGCGGCTCAAACTCGCCGGCGATGCCCGTGAGCGGGCTCTTGCCTGCCATACCGCCGAGCATCGCGCGGCTGCACTTGAATCCTATGTTGCCGAGGTCTGGCACGGAAAGAGGCGCCCCGGGTGCTCGGCTACGCGCTGCTCCGCAGCGCATCACACGCCGACAGCGGGAGCATCGGCGCCATGAAGTTGGTCATATTCGGATTGTCGGTCAGTTCGTCCTGGGGGAATGGACACGCCGTATTGTGGCGGGCGCTGATCCAAAGTCTGGCAGCACAAGGCCATCGCATCGTTTTCTTCGAGCGCGATGTGCCGTATTACGCGGAAAATCGCGATTTGACCGAGCTCGATGGCGGTCAGCTCGTGCTCTACCAGGACTGGAAGGAAATTGCGGGCGCAGCCAGGCGGCAGCTTGCCGATGCCGACGCCGCTATTGTGACCTCCTATTGTCCGGATGCGCTCCCTGCGGCCGATTTGATCCTCGACAGCCGGGCCTTGCGCGTCTTTTACGACCTCGACAGCCCGGTCACTTTGGCCCGGGTCGGCGCGGGGGAGCCGGTCGCCTATCTCGGTACCGATGGGCTCGCCGGGTTCGATCTCGTTCTGAGCTATGCCGGAGGCGAGGCGCTGAGCGCATTGCGCGATCGCCTTGGCGCGGTGCGAGTGGCTCCACTTTACGGCTGTGTCGATCCACAACGATATCGGCCGGTCCCGCCGCCGGAGTTCGGCCGAGCAGCCCTCTCCTATCTCGGGACATATGCGGCCGATCGGCAACCCGCGCTCGCCCGGTTGTTCCTCGAACCGGCACGGCGCTTCCCGAATGAGCGGTTCATCATCGGCGGTTCCCTCTATCCCACGGATTTCCCGTGGCTGCCCAACATCTTTTTCGAGCGGCACGTGACCCCGGCGGTGCATCCGCTGTTCTACGCTGCGGCGCGCGCGACGCTAAACATCACGCGCTCGGCAATGGCTGCTTGCGGCTGGTGTCCTTCGGGCCGCTTGTTCGAGGCGGCTGCTTGCGCAACGCCAATTCTCAGCGATTGGTGGGAAGGGCTCGATGACTTCTTCGTTCCGGGCAGTGAGATTTTGATCGTGCGCACGACCGAGGATGTTCTCGCCGCACTCGCATTGAGTGATGGTGAGCTGGCGAGGATCGGCGCCGACGCGCGAGAACGGGTGCTGACCGGGCACACCGCCGACCGTCGGGCGGCTGAGCTGATACGGCAGCTCGAGACGGCGCACCGGCATGCGCCTTCCGAATGGCGTCAGGAGGCCTGACTGATGTGGGGCATCATCCCGGCCGCCGGGAATGGAACGCGTATCCAGCCGCTCGCCTTCTCAAAGGAATTGCTGCCGGTCGGCAGCCGCTTTGATGGCGACACCGAACGCCCGCGTGCCGTCAGTGAGTATCTGGTCGAGCGCATGCTTTACGCTGGCGCCGACCGCATCTGTTTTGTGATATCGCCTTGGAAAAGCGACATCCTTCAGTATTACGGCGCGCGCATCGAGGGCGCGGCGATCGCCTATGTCGTTCAGCCGGAGGCTTGCGGGTTGTGCGATGCGATTTTCCGTGCTGTGCCGCTGATCCGCGCAGATGAATCGGTTGTTGTCGGTCTGCCCGACACGATTTGGCTGCCGGAAACCGGTTTGGCCGAGCTGCCGGACGACAAACTCGCCTTTCTGACGTTTCCGGTCGCCCGGCCCGAATTTTTTGATGCCGTTGCAGTCGATCGCAACGGGAGCGTCCAGGAGATACAGGTCAAGACGCCGGGCGCTTCAACGCGCTGGGTCTGGGGTGCGTTTCGACTTCCCGGTTCGGTGTTGCACGCATTGTACGAGTTGTGGCAGAGACGCGAGCCACGCGACGAATATATCGGCACATTGGTCAACGCCTATCTCGCCGAGGGCGGCGAAGCGGTCGCGGTTGCGGCCGGCACCGATTACGTCGATGTCGGCACCTTGGGCGGGTATCGTGAGGCGATGAGATTGCTGACCGGTCACCATGCCCGCACAAAAACGTTTCTTGAGATTGACGGTGCAGTGCGCGGGATGCGCGCGCGATGATCAAATATGCACCCGATGAAATCCGGCGCCGCGTGGCGGCACTCGGCCCCTGGTTTCACAATATCGACCTCGCGGGTGTCGCGACCGCCCCCGAGCACTTTCTCGGCGATTACCCGGCGATAAAATGGCAACGCTTCGCACACGCACTGCCCGCCGACCTCAGCGGCCGCACCGTGCTCGACATTGGATGCAATGGCGGCTTCTACGCAATCGAGATGAAACGGCGCAATGCCACCCGCGTGCTTGCCATCGATATCGACGAGGATTACCTGCGACAGGCTCGATTTGCCGCGGATGTCGTTGGGCTCGACGTCGAATTCGCACATATGTCGGTTTATGATGTCGCCTCACTGAACGAGCGCTTCGACGTCGTGCTGTTTTTGGGTGTGCTCTACCATCTGCGTCACCCCCTGCTGGCGCTCGACCTGATCCGCGACCATGTTGTCCGCGACCTATTTGTCTGCCAGTCGATGCAGCGCGGTGATCCGACCGTGGCGCGGTTCGAAACGGATTACCCGTTCCAAGAGACAGCGGTCTTCGATCGACCGGGCTTTCCACGGCTGGCCTTCATCGAGCACTGCTATTCGGGTGACGACACCAACTGGTGGATTCCCAATCGAGCCTGCACCGCAGCGATGTTGCGCAGCGCCGGCTTTGTGATCGACGGCAACCCCGAGGAAGAAGTCTTTATCTGCCGTCCGGGGCCGGCGGCCAGCCAACGCGCGGTGTATCCGGCTCGCCCGAACGGGCGCGGCAATGGAGCGATGCCGTGATCGAAGCCGTGATGCTGTGGAACGAACCCAACAACAAATCGCACTGGGATTTGGAGCTCGATCCGGATTGGTCAAAATTCTCGCGCATGATGCGTGTGGCCGGCGACGCAATTGCCGACGCGGCGCCGCGCCTGCCGCGGGTTTTGGGCGGGATCTCGCCGATCGACCCGGTTTTTATCTGCAATCTCGCCGGGCAGGGGGTGCTCGAACGGCTCGATGTGGTGGCGGTGCATGGCTTTCCGCTCGACTGGAATTTGTGGCCGATTGACGAGTGGCCGGCCAAGCTTGCTGAAATTGCCGCTGTCACCGAGCTGCCGATCTGGGTCTCGGAATGCGGCGCCTCGAGTTTCGGCGCCGAGGAGGTGCAAGAGTTTGGCTTGCGGCGCACTGCAGAATTGCTGATTGGCCGAACATCCAGGATCCATTGGTACAGCCTCTATGACCTGCCGCAAGCATGGCCGGCCACGACCCGTCACAAGGAGGCCGAGGGCTCGTCTTACTACCGACATTTTTATATGGGGCTGTTGCGCGAAGACGGCACGCCAAAACGCGCTGCCCGCTATTTCGCCGATTTCACGCCCGAACTCGGCGTCTGCCAATGGTTTCATTTCGAGGATCACCGGCTCAATGCCGCCGTCCAATGGCTCAAGCAGCTGGGCGTGCGCTATTTGCGGACCGGGCTCAGTTGGGCCGACAGCTTCCGGCCCAATGCCGAGGCTTGGTTCGACCGCCAGATGCGCGCACTGGAGCCGTTCGACGTCACCCTGACCTTTTGCTTCACGCCAGATCATCGCGGGCTAGCGCCGCACTATACGAGTCCGCCGCAGTGCGATGACGAATTCGCTGAATTCTGTGTGCGGATGATCAGGCGCTATTGCGGCGCCGGCGCCGGTTACGGGCCCAATCCGGCGCTTGCGGCAACCCCGTCGCCGTGATGGAATTGCGATCTCGAGCGGGTCCCGATTTGCTGGCCCAGCTCGCCGGCCACGAGCCGATCTGCTCGCGACTGTTGATCGTCGTTGCCCACCCCGATGACGAGACAATCACGTTCGGCGGGCAGATGTGGCGGTTGCGCGACACGTTGCTGCTCCATGTGACCGATGGCGCGCCGCGTGACGGGCAGGATGCGCAGCGGCTCGGCTTTACCGAGCTGCAAGATTATGCCGCAGCGCGGCGGAACGAGCTTGCCGCGGCGCTGATTGCGGGCGAAGCCAACGGGGTCCGAACCGTGGCACTCGGTGTGCCAGATAAGGCAGCCTTTCTCGATCTCGCCCATTTGTCGCGGCAGATTCTTCAGTGGGTGCGATGCGAACGTCCAGCGGCGGTGCTGACCCATCCCTATGAAGGCGGGCATCCCGATCATGACGCTGCCGCGTTTGCGGTCCACGCCGCTCATCGACTTGCCGGGCCTGAGGAGCGCCCAGCGCTGATCGAAATGCCATTCTACCATGCGCGCGGTGAGCAGATGATCGCGGGCTTGTTTTTGCCGGGTCCAACGAACGAAGTCGTCGTTCCACTGGGCGATGCGGCGCTGGTGCGCAAACAAAGTATGGTCGATTGTTTTCGTACTCAGCGCGAGATGCTGTATCGTTTCCCGTTGAATCCCGAGCGCTTCCGGATAGCGCCGGACTACGATTTTCGGCAACCACCGCATTCAGGCGTCCTGCTGTACGAGACACTCGGTTGGGACATCGCCGCTGCCGACTGGCGCCGTCGGGCAGGAGCGGCGCTCGAGGCGCTCGGTCTTTAGCAGTATCCAATGCCGCTGACCGTGCTCAGCATCGGCTATACCCTCGCCCCGGTCGGACCGGATGCGGTGGGCGGCGCCGAGCAGATCCTCGCGGCGCTCGATCGCGCTTTGGTCGAGGCCGGCCATCGTTCGATTATCGTCGCTAGCTGCGGTTCGCAAGCAGCCGGAACGCTGGTCGAGACCGGGCCGGTGCCGACCTGCATCACCGATCAGGAGCGGGCATTGGCGCGCCAACGCCATCGGCGGGCGGCTGCTTGGGCGCTATCAGAGTTTCGGGTTGATATGGTTCACAGCCACGGCGTCGATTTCGCCGACACGCTGCCCGACGGCGATGTCCCAACCCTGGTGACACTGCACCTGCCGCGGGAGTTCTACCCGGCAGCGGCGCTGGAGACGCAACGCCCGCGGACCTGGTTCAATTGCGTCTCGGCAAGCCAGCGGCGCAGCTTTCCGCCATGTCCGACGATGCTATCCGAGATCGAGAACGGCGTCGCGGTGGCTCGGTTGCCGGCGCGTCATGCTCGCCGCCATTTTGCGCTATGTCTTGGCCGGATATGCCCGGAAAAGGGATACGAACACGCCCTCGATGCCGCCCGGCTGGCCCGAACGCCGCTGCTGATCGGCGGCGAGGTGTTTCCATACCCGGCCCATCAGCGCTACTTCGCCGCCGAGATCCGGCCGCGTCTCGGGCCTCAGGCACGGTTCCTCGGCCCGGTCGGCTGGGTCCGCAAGCGCCGCTTGCTGAACGCCGCGCATTGCTTACTGGTGCCGAGCCTCGCATCAGAGACAAGTTCACTGGTCGCGATGGAAGCGATCGCCTGCGGCACACCGGTTATCGCATTTCCTGCCGGCGCGCTCGCCGATATCGTCGAACCGGGCGTCACCGGATACCTCGTCGAGAGTGTGGCCGACATGGCCGAGGCCATCCATGCCGTTGACAGCCTCGATCGTGAAGCTTGCCGGGAAGTGGCACGCCGCCGTTTCGGCCTCAAAAGGATGGTCGCGGGCTATTTCGGGCTCTACCGTCGGCTCGCTCTCGCCTGATCGGTGTCGGGGTGATCGCAATCGCGGCAATCACGGATCAACAAGGGTTCGCCCGGCTGCGGCTCGAATGGGAAAAGCTGTGGCGCCGAGATCCGTTGGCGACACCGTTCCAATCGCCGGCTTGGCTTTTTGCCTGGTGGAGCGTTTTCGGGACCTTGGAGCCAGTGTTGTTGACGGCGCGGGCCAATGGCGAGCTTGTCGGGCTGCTGCCCTTGTATCTGCTGAGGGAGCCCGATTGCTGCAAGTTGTTGCCAATCGGTGTTGGCCTCTCGGATTATATCGACGCGCTGCTCAATCCCGCCGCCGCTTCTGCCGCAAACCAGCTGATGGCGGTAATGTCCGACATGCCGGGTTGGGACGAATGCTGGCTTCCCGATCTTGCGCCAGAGAGTGCGCTGGCAACAGCACGATCCGCTCCGAGCTTGACCGATCGGATTGAGGCGGCGTCGCCCTGCCCAATACTCGCGCTGCCGAGCGATCCAGCCACGCTCGGCAAGGTCGTGCCGCGCAAGGCGCTGCGCGATCTACGTCAAGCCCGAGCCCGAGCGGAAAGCGCGGGCGGGGTTTCGATCGAAGCGGTCGCCGAGGACGGTCTCGGCGGCGCAATGGAGGATCTGTTTCGACTGCACGAACTGCGGTGGCGCAGCCGCGGCGAAAGCGGCGTCTGCAGCGATCCGGAGGTGCGGCGCTTTCATTGCACCGCGGCCAAGGAGCTGTCGAAGGAGAAGATGCTGCGCCTCTACCACCTAAAAATTGGTGGCACGGCCGCCGCGGTCTATTACGGCTTTGTCGCGAAGGGCAGGGCCTACGCTTACCTTGGCGGCTTCGATCCATCACAGGAGCATTTGAGCCCGGGCACGCAAATCATCGCGCACGCAATCGAGCAGGCGATCGTCGAAGGGGCTGCGAGCTTTGATTTCCTGCGCGGCGCCGAGGGCTATAAATATGCCTGGGGTGCGGTAGACCGCCCAAAGATTTCGCGGCATTGGAGCCGATGCCAAACCCGCTGACCAAGGCCGAAGCGGATTCCTGTCCGGCGGCGGCGCATCCAGTATTGATGCACTATCTCGCCGGCGAGGTCTCCGCGGAGATCGCGCTGATGCATCTGCTGCTGGCGGCTGGCACATTGCAGCAGTTGAATGCAGTACTGCAGCAGCTGGGCGTTGTGGGGCGGGTGCCGCTCGCGCGGCTGGCGCAACTCGGTGCGGATCATGCCGCAGGCTTGGCGCGTGCTGCTCGCTTGGTCGAGGCAGGGTTGACCGAAGCGCATGGCGACGATCGCCTCGCGGCGGTCAGAGAGCAATACAACAATGCAGTCGCGGCCGCACCGGAAGCAGCGGTGGCCCTCTATTCGCTGGGTGATCCGGTGATTTTGGAGCGAGCAACCACCGAACTCGCCGGGCTGCTTGGCAATTGGGGGCTGCTGAGGGCGGATCGGGACGCGCTCGACATCGGCTGTGGCATTGGGCGCTTGGAAAAAGCGCTCGCACCGAATCTGCGCAGCGTTGTCGGCATTGATCTGTCGCCGGCAATGATCGCCGAGGCAAAGCGGCGTTGCGCCGGCATCGCAAATGTCGAATTTCACCTCTGCGGCGGCCGCGACTTGTCGCAGTTTTCCAAGGCCAGCTTTGATCTGATCCTGGCCGTCGACAGTTTTCCCTGCATCGTCGCAATCGGGAGCGAAATTGCCGCGCGCTATATTGGCGATGCCGCCCATATGCTGAAGCCGGGCGGCACGCTGGCGATCTTCAATTATTCGTATCGCGGCGACATCGAGGCCGACCGCGTCGAAATCGCAGCGTTTGCCAAATCGGCCGGCTTGGAGGTTGTGCGCGACGGCTCACGAGACCTCAGCTTGTGGGACGGCACGAGCTTTCTGCTCAGAACTCCGCCTCCCCGCGGATGAAGGCCTCGGTGCGGGCGCGCGCCTCATAATCCGTAAACTGCTGCGGCGGGCTTTTCATAAAATAGGCGGCCGGCCCTAAGAGGGCCCCGCCGATGCCGCGGTCGAGCGCGAGCTTAGCGCAGCGAATCGCGTCGATGACAACCCCAGCCGAGTTCGGCGAGTCCCAGACTTCGAGCTTCAGTTCGCAATTGAGCGGCAGATTGCCAAAAGTGGTGCCCTCGATCCGGATGTAGCACCATTTTCGGTCGGTCAGCCACGGGACATAATCGCTGGGCCCGATATGCGCCTCGTCGTCAGACAATGGCTCGTCGAGCTGACTCAACACCGCATCGGTCTTTGAGCGCTTTTTTGACTGAAGGCGCTCGCGCTCGAGCATGTTCTGGAAATCGGTGTTGCCGCCAAAATTGAGCTGATAGGTGCGGTCGACCCGCACGCCGCGCTCGCGAAACAGATTGGCCAATACACGATGCACGATCGTGGCGCCGACCTGGCTTTTGATATCGTCGCCGATCAGCGGCAGACCGCATTTCCGAAACCGCTCGCGCCACTGCACATCCTTCGCAATGAAAACCGGGATGCAGTTGACATAGCCGCAGCCGGCGCGCAATGCCTCTTCGGCATACCAGCGCGCGGCGGCTTCCGAGCCCACTGGCAAGTATGAGACGACGATCTCGGCGCCGGTGCGGCGCAACGTGCCGGCGACATCGTCGACCGGCTGCGACGACTCGATAACGACCTTGCGAAGATAATGCCCGATGCCGTCATGCGTGGGTCCGCGCCGCACTTCCACCCCGGTCGGACGAACCGCCGCGAACCGCTCGGTATTGTTGGGGGGCGCCGCAATCGCTTCGGCAAGATCGCGTCCGACTTTGCCCTTTGCAATGTCAAAGGCGGCGACGAATTCGATGTCACCGACATGATAGCCGCCGAGGTCGAGGTGCATGATCCCGGGCACAGGATCATCGCCCCGCGCGCCGCGGTAAAAATCGATGCCTTGCACCAGCGACGACGCGCAATTCCCAATCCCGACCAAAGCAACCCTGATCTTCGCCAAATGATCCTCCGCGGCCGCACCATTGGGCAAACCCCAAGGCGAACGACAAAACCGCCTGAAAAGTTCAGGAGCGGGTCGGCTTTTCGCGTCATAGATTTGACCCTGGGATCGGCGGCTAAATGTGCGCCGCGACAGGCTCGCAGATCTCGGCGGTTTCGGGGACCCGCAAACATATCGTCAGAACCGCACCCGAGTGGTCGCGGCGGTTCTGTGCTTCGATCCGGCCGCCTTGCGCCTCGACAAACCCACGACAGATCGCAAGGCCGAGGCCGGTTCCAGCGCGCCGGCGATCCTGACTCTGAACACGGTAGAATTTGTCGAACACGCGTTCGAAATCGCCAGGAGGAATGCCGGGCCCCTCGTCAATCACCTCGATCGTCACTGTGTCGCCGTCTCGCCGCGCCCGTAAATCGATGCGGCTGCCGGGCGGGGAGTATTTTGCGGCGTTGTCGAGCAGGTTGAACAAAACCTGCTCGAACAGTATCGGATCGAGGCGCAGCATCGGCAGGTCTGCCGCGATTGCGACTTCGATCCGGTGCCGCGCCAGGATATTCCCGGCACGCTCCAACGCGGCACTGACGATCTCGGCGACATCGGCGAGATCGAGCCTGATCTCGACCATGCCGGATTCGAGTCGGGTCATGTCGAGCAGGTTCCCGACAAACCGGTTCAGGCGCTCGGCTTCGCTCTCCAGGGTGGCGAGCAACTCGTCGCGATCGGCCGCATCGTACTTGTCGGCATAGCTGCGAAGACTCGACACCGTGCCGAGGATCGAGGCAAGCGGCGTGCGCAAATCATGCGAGATCGAGGTCAATAGCGCCGCACGCAGCCGATCGCTCTCGGCCTGCACCCGAGCCTCGGCGAGCCCGCGAACCAGCGAAATCCGTTCGATCGCGACCGCCGCCTGATCTGCCAAAGCATCGAGCAGACGATGCTCGTCCGGGGTCAACAGCGGTCCCGATGAATCGCGCTCGATGCCGATCACGCCAACCGGCCCGCTGCCGGTCTTGAGCGGCAGGAACAACCATTTGCCGCCGGGCAGCGTGTCGGAACCGCGCCCGCTTGGATGGTTGTGCTCCCAGCACCACTGCGCCGCCGCCATGTCGGCCTCGTCCAACTGGTCTTCGGGCGGGTAGGCGGAAGCGACGCCGAGCCTGCCTGCATTCGGTTCTGGCAATAACAGCACCGTGCGCACGCGCAGCATCGACGACACTTGATATACGGTCGCCCACAACAGATCGTCGAGGGTGCCGATCCCCGCGAGCTTGCGGCTGAAGGCGTAAAGTTCGGCCGTGGTCTTGGCCCGCGCTCGCGCCGAAACGATCTGCCGGCGCGCCGCCGCGGTCAGATTGCTGACAATGACCGCAACCACCAAAAAGAAGAACAGCGCGACGAGGTTTTCCGGATCTGCAATCGTAAAAGTGTAGAGCGGCGGAATGAAAAAGAAATTGTAGGCAAGGACACTCAAAAGGCAGGCAAACAGCGCCGGCAGCAAGCCCCAGGCAATCGCGGTGCCGAGCACCGCCATCAGAAAGACGAGCGAGATGCTCTGCACGCCGACAGAGCGGCCGATCGCTTCACCAATACCGAGCGCCAGCGCTACCGCGCCAATGCTGCCGAGATAGGGCTCGGGTCGGAACGTCTCGACGACAGCATGAGTGGCAACCGATTTCGGCGTCGGTTCGCGCGCTTCGGCCGAGATGACATGAACGCTGATCGAGCCGCTTTTCCGCAGCAGATCGTGTACTACCGAGCCGTGGACCATCTCGAACCACCGCGGCCGGGATGATTTGCCGATGACGATCTGGGTGATGTTGTTCGCCCCGGCGTAAGCGACGAGTTCGTCAGCGACCTTGCGCCCGGGGATCGTGATCGTCGAGGCGCCGAGCCGCTCGGCAAGCCGCAGATAGTCGGCGATGCGGTCGCGTTCGACATCGTTGAGCCGCTGGGTTCGGGCGGTCTCGACATAGATCGCGGTCAAGGGCGCGTGCAGTCGGTCGGCGGCGCGCCGCGCATAGCGGATGAGCCCGGGGGTGTTGGTCGCCTCGCTGATGCAAACGAGCACGCGATCGCCTGCGGGCCACGGGCCCGGTATCGCGTGTGCGCGCATGTGCGACAACAGCTGCTCGTCAACCCGCTGCGCGGTCTGGCGCAATGCCAATTCGCGCAGGGCCGTCAGATTTCCCGGCTGAAAGTAGTGCCGGATCGCGCGCTCGGCCTGTTGCGGAACATAAACCTTGCCTTCGCGCAAGCGCTTGATCAGGTCATCCGGCGCCAGATCGACGATCTCGATATCATCCGCGTGATCAAGAATGCTGTCGGGCACCGTTTCGCGAACCCGAATGCGGGTGATTCGGGCAACGACGTCGTTCAGGCTTTCGACATGCTGGATATTGAGCGTTGTGAATACATCGATGCCGGCTGCAATCAATTCTTCGACATCGAGGTAGCGCTTGGGATGGCGGTTCCCTGGCGCATTGCTGTGGGCCAATTCATCGACAAGGGCGAGTTGAGGGCGCCGCTCGAGGATCGCATCGAGATCCATCTCGGGCAATCGATGGCCTTTGTAGTCGATCTCCCGCCGCGGAATGATTTCCAGGCCATCGAGCAGCGATTGGGTTTCGCGTCGCCCGTGAGTTTCGACGACGCCAACGACGACGTCGACGCCCTCGCGCCGTTTTGTCTGGGCCGAAAGCAGCATCTCATAGGTTTTGCCGACACCGGGTGCGGCGCCGAGAAAAATCTTGAGTCGGCCGCGGCCCTCGTGCTTTGCCACCTCGAGCAGGGCTTCGGGCGAGGGTCTCGTGTCTCTCTCCGCCATCGCGGCATTGTACATCATTGCATCAAATCATTTCGAGGTTCGACAAATTGGCGTTGCGCCGTCGAACGCCGGCGTCCGGTATCTCGGATACCTTTGATTAACCATTGCAGCCTATTGCTGCGGGGGTGTTTTACACCGTTCTTGAGACAGCACGCCGCATGCTGCCAATGTCGTTGGCGCTCGCAGTAGCGAGCGTGCCGGTCGCGGCATCACTGCCGTTTCCCGTTTCGGCGCCGGCCGAGGGATCGCCATCCGCATCGGTAACAGCAGCTATTTCGATTTGCTTTGCGCCGGCGCAGGATTGCGCCGGCTTGGTTGTCGCAGCGATCGAGCATGCGCGCCATCAGATCCTGGTTAACGCCTATAATTTAACGACCGGGGCGGGCATCGTCGAAGCGCTGGTACGAGCCCGCGCCCGCGGCGTCGATGTCCAGCTGATTGCCGACAAGCGCACACCTTGCGAGCGCAACACCGGCATTACTGCATTGGCCGATGTCGGGACACCGATCTGGATCGACCGCGTCGTGCCGATCGCTCATGCTAAGGGCTTTAGCAAAAATAACTTGAACACTGAAGGCATTTCCAGCACTCTTTTGGCATGGGGGATCCGGGGATCATCGGGAGCAAATATCGAGCGCTGGCGGGTCGGCTGGACGAGGCGACGCTGCG
>JAFAOB010000167.1 GCA_019238055.1 Alphaproteobacteria bacterium | reverse complement strand
GCCCAGGCCCCGCGCGAGGCGCGTGTCGTTGTCGTCGAGCGTGTGCGGGATGATGAGATGTGGCCGGCCGTAATCGTAGGTCCAATAGGGCAGCTCGTCGTTGTAGGCGTCGCTGTCATAAAGGAACCCGCCTTCCTCAACGACAAGACGCCGTGTATTGGCGCTCGGCGTGCCGATATACCAGCCGATCGGCCGCGTTCCGGTCAGCCGCCGAATGGTCTCGACGGAGAGGCGGATATGCTCTCGCTCGGTTGCTTCGTCGATGCCGTGATAGTCGAGCCAGCACCACCCGTGATCGACGACGTCGCAGCCCTGACGCGCCATCGTCTCGGCGGGTTGCGCTCGAGCGCCATGCCGACGGCATAGATCGTCGGGATCACCTGCCGCTCGGCGAAGACGCGCATGAGACGGTCGGTCAGGCGCGTCTCGGCGACCTTGTCGCCGTGCAGCACGCTGCGCTCGCCACCCTCCTCGTAGTTGACGACGAAATTGAGGGCGAGGCGCGCCCCATCGGGCCAACGCGGGTCCGGCGGCTGGTCGGCATAGCCGACGAGATCACGCGGATAGCCGGTCATCGACGCCGAGCTGCCGTCATGCCGATGAACTTATCGCGGGCGCGATCGTCATGCTACCGTCAATTGCGCGCAATCAGCGGAGCTCTCCTCAGCCCGAGCCTGTGGGAGGCTCGGGGGCTGGTCCCGCCTCAATCCCCAAATCGGGGAAAGTAGCGCTCGCCCGCAAGCTCTATGCAGATAAGTCAAACTCGATTGCCGATATCTGCAAAACCCTTCACATCTCCCGGGCAACCTCGTATCGGTATGTCAAAGAGACAAGGGCGAGAAAACCATACTTAATCTCCATTCACTCGGTTCCTCTCATACGTGGTTGCACGTATTGTCCGAAGGCGCTCCCACCCGGGATATGTCGACTTAATCTAAAAGGGAGGCGAGGCTATGGCCATACCAGCCGTTGATGAAGGCAAACTGCATCAGGCAATAGGCCAGATGCTGAACGACGTGGGGGGTGCAGCAAGTGTCGCAATGGTGCGAATGGGTGACGCTTTGGGCCTCTACAAGACTTTGCATGAGAAGGGCAGCATGACATGCGAAGAACTTGCGTCAGCAGCAAGTGTGCATCAACGGTATCTGCGGGAATGGCTCGCGCAGCAGACCGCGTCGCATTAGCTAACCTATGACCCCGCTACACAAAAATTCACACTGCCGCCCGAACAGGCGATGATGCTCGCTATCGAGGATAGTCCCGTGGCGATGATGGGGGCCTTCGATGGGGTAGTCGCGTGGTCGGAGGCCCAGCCACGGGTGCAGGAGGCATTTAAGAAGAGTGGTGGGGTCGCTTGGGGCGACTATGGCCCTTGCCTATTTTGTTCGACTGCGCGCTTCTTCCGGCCGGGCCATCTCCACAACCTTGTGCAGAACTGGTTGCCGGCACTCGACGGAGTAGTGACCAGGCTGACCGCAGGCGCCAAGGTTGCCGATGTAGGATGCGGCCATGGCTGGTCAACCGTGATAATGGCGCAAGCCTTCCCTAAGTCGCAATTCGTTGGCTACGACTTCCATTCAGGTTCCATTGACGAAGCGCGTGCCCACGTGCGCGAGCACAACGTGTCTAACGCTACTTTTGAGGTGGGCACCGCCAAAGACTATGCGGCCACTGATCTGGATTTTGTGACATTCTTCGATTGTCTGCATGATATGGGCGATCCGGCCGGTGCCGCTGCTCATGTGAAGGAGACCTTAAAGCCGGACGGCGCCTGGATGATCGTCGAGCCAATGACTGGCGACAAAATGGAAGACAATATGGACCCCGTCGGCCGAATCTATTATGCCGCATCGACGCTAAGCAGGATTTCGTTGCTCGGTACACACGTGCCCTCTCCGCCCTTCAAGGCCGAGAGGGAGGGGACCCGCCGCCGAGACGGCGGGGAGGATAAGCCGGGTGCCGGCCAGTGCCTGGAATCCCCCATCTCACCCCGACCCTCTCCGCCCCCAATGGCCAAGAGAGCGGAGAGGGAGCATTGGGTCGAGTATGATGATGTGTGTATCATCTGACAAAAGGCTGCTTAGTGTGCGTTCCGACATCCCTGTTACAGGAAGTTGGCGCGGCATTGGGTGCACAGGCTGGCGAAGCGAAACTACGCGAGGTCATCACGGCGGGAGGCTTCCGCAGTGTCAGGCGCGCGACGTCGACGCCGTTCAGCATGGTCTTCGAAGCGCGGCCGTAACCCATCCCCTCTGGTGGTGCATCCCGTCGGATGCACCGCTTTTTGTGTCTTTAGCACGATAAGCAGGATCATCTCGAGGCCGGCGCGCGCGCAAAGGCGGCGAGGTCGCGTTTAGATTGCGGCAGTCAAAATATGGGTCAGGCTATCCGCGTTACGCGGCGAATGGTGGATATTCCCCTAGTAAGGGGCGAGTGGTTGGCAATGAGCCCTAGGGCTGGACCAGCCGGTCGGTTTAGACTGACCAGGGCATAGAAAGCTCAATCGCCTCCATGAGGGGCGCCCCGGCACGAACAGGAAGGAAGAGCAAATGATCGGTCTGAGCAGGCGGTCGATGTTGCGCAGTTCGCTCGCCATCACGGCGGGTGCCGCTCTGGCGCGGCCCTATATCGCCAACGCCGCGGCGACCACCGCGACCGCGTGGATGGTGCAGGGCTTCGCCCATGAAGAAGACGTAGCGATGAAAAAGATCATCGCCGATTACGAGAAGGAGAGCGGCAACACAATCGACTACACTATCGTGCCTTATGCGCCGCATCGTCAAAAGGTCATCTCGGCGATGACCAGTGGCGCGGTCCCGGATCTGTTCCCCGCCAATCCCGCGGAAGTCGCGGCACTCTTTGCTTGGCAAGGCAAACTCGTCGACGTTTCCGACGTTGTCGCAACGCAAAAGGCCCACTATAACAACACCGCGTTGCTCTCGGCGTACTGCTACAATAACGAGACAAAGCAGCGTGGCTTTTACGGTGTTCCAAGCACAGGCGCGACATTTATATTCCATATCTGGAATTCGTTGGTCGAGAAGGCGGGATACAAGCTGTCCGATGCACCAAAGACTTGGGATGCCTTTTGGGATTTCTTTAAACCCATGCAGAACAAGTTGCGCGCCCAAGGCATGCGCGGCGTCTACAGCATGGGTTTACAGGTAACCGCCAACGGCGTTGACCCCAATGCCCTGTTCGACAATTTCCTGATCGCCTATGGCGGCAAGGACATTGTCACCACGGACGGCCGGCTGCACCTCGACGATCCCAAGGTTAAGGAGGCAGTGATCAAGGCACTAACCTATCCGGCGACTGCTTACAAGCAGGGTTATGTACCGGCGGGTGCGATCAACTGGAACGATGCCGACGACAACAACGCGTTCCATTCCAGACAGATCGTGATGGACCTCGACGGCACGATTTCGACCGAGGTCGCGATGTTTGCCGATAAAGAAGCTTACAATGATATCGTGACCATGGGCTTGCCATTGAGCAACGACGGAAAGCCGGTGCCGAGCCAGCTCACTGTTGTAGACTATCTGATCCCGAAGGGGGCCAAGAATGTCGAAGTGGCCAAGGACTTTTTAAAATACTTTATCCAGCCAGAGATCAACAACGAGCGGCTCAAAGTCGGGCTGGGCAGAAACGTCCCGATGACGCCGGCGATCGTTAAAGCCGACCCATGGTGGTTCGCCGATCCGCATCGCAAGGCTTATACTGAGCAGTCCGTGTTCGGCCCGACGGTGCCGGCGTATTGGGCTTTCAACCCGGCCTATTCCGAAGTCCAGAACACACATGTCTGGAGCGCAGCCTGGGCTGATATCATGCGCAACGGGATGGCGCCGGAGGCAGCGGCGGAAAAGGCGTTCAAGCAGATCGAGACGATTTTCGCCAAATACCCGATCGCCCAAAGCTGAACCGTATCTCGATACGACCTCCGATTTTGCTGGGATCGTCTTTGCTATCCTCGGCGTGGCGGCGAAGCTGGAGCGCCGCCGCATCCTGGAGCGCACCGCGCGCGGCCATGTCGACGCCAAAGCCAACGGCGTCAAATTCGGTCGCAAGCCGATCCTCACGCCGCATCAGCAGAACGAGGCCCGCAAGCGCCTCGAAGCAGGCGAAACGCAGCGCAGCGTCGCCCGCAGCTACAACGTCAGTCAGAGCACGATTTAGCGGCTGACGATATGATTGGCCCTCAGCCTGCGAGCTGGTTACAGAAACTCACGGACTCTCATCCTTTTTCTCCTTCCGTCGTCGGCCGCGGCCAACTCCCCGGCTGACGCTACCACTTTGTGCAGAAACGGTAGTGCACGAAGGAAAAACTGCGATGTCGATCGGCATCGATTTTGGCACGACCAACACTGTCATCGCGCTCGCCCGACCGGGTAAACGAGTGTACGCCGTTCGCTTTCCCGACGATGGCGGTCTCTCGGAGCTCTATCGCTCAGTGCTCTGCTTTGAGCACGCGGGCCGCCACGACATCGAGGCGACCATGGGACGGCCCCCTTCCCTCACACCGGCACAGCGGAACGAGACCTTCAAATTAAACCATTCGTATCATTGCCTATACAGCTATACCCGCTGCTGGCGGGGGTATAGCTGTATAGGGCGGCGCCGTCCTCAGACCTTCTCGATCAGCTCCATCTGCGCGCCGTCGGGTGCTGAAACCCAGCACACATGTCGACCGTTGTTGACGCGCTCTTCGAGGATCTGCGCGCCGTTCTTCTTAAAGTTCGCGAGGGCGCCGGCATAATCGTCGGTGCCGTCCGGGGTGTGGTTGGAATTGAAGGTGGCGTAGTCTCCGGGATCTGAAATCCAAACAAACCCGGCGTTTGCGCGCCGGTGGAGACCACGCCATGAGCGACAATAGCACGAAGACGGCATCCCTTCAGTCGGGAGCCGA
>JAFAOB010000145.1 GCA_019238055.1 Alphaproteobacteria bacterium | reverse complement strand
GCCCAGGCCCCGCGCGAGGCGCGTGTCGTTGTCGTCGAGCGTGTGCGGGATGATGAGATGTGGCCGGCCGTAATCGTAGGTCCAATAGGGCAGCTCGTCGTTGTAGGCGTCGCTGTCATAAAGGAACCCGCCTTCCTCAACGACAAGGCGCCGTGTATTGGCGCTCGGCGTGCCAATGTACCAGCCGATCGGTCGCGTTCCGGTCAGGCGCCGAATGGTCTCGACAGAGAGGCGGATATGCTCTCGCTCGGTTGCTTCGTCGATGCCGTGATAGTCGAGCCAGCGCCACCCGTGATCGACGACGTCGCAGCCCTGATGCGCCATCGTCTCGGCGGCTTGCGGGTTGCGCTCGAGCGCCATGCCGACGGCATAGATCGTCGGGATCACCTGCCGCTCAGCGAAGACGCGCATGAGACGCCAGAAGCCGACCCGACTGCCGTATTCGTAGGCCGACTCCATATTAAGATCGCGCGCGCCCTGGAGTGGAGTCGGCATGAGAAGGTCGGCCAGGCGCGTCTCGGCGACCTTGTCGCCGTGCAGCACGCTGCGCTCGCCACCCTCCTCATAGTTGATGACGAAATTGAGGGCGAGGCGCGCCCCACCGGGCCAATGCGGGTCCGGCGGCTGGTCGGCATAACCGACGAGATCGCGCGGATATCCGGTCATCGACATCGAGCTGCCGTCATGCCGATGAGCTTATCGCAGGGTGCGTCGTCTGCTAACGTCAATCGCATGCATGCAATCAGCCAGGAGGGCCCGATGAAGGGATCACCTGACGATTTGTTCAAAATCGCACGGTATCCGAAAGCCGAGCGAAATCAGGATCCTTTCACAAACATCCGTATTGGCACTGCTGGTGACCTCTGTATTTCGAAGATACGACGGCTTTTGATGCACACCAATCTGTTTGCCAAGAGCAACGGGTCACCTGCCAATTGGACGAGTTTCCGATCTATTTGAGGTAACTCTTGCCCGATCGTCGTCAGCAACATGACCGATTTCGCAATGGTGACCGCAAGCAAATTATGAGGGCGCGGCAGGCCGCCGAGGCGCTTTTCACATCAAAACAGGACATCGCCGAACAACCGGTTCCGAGCGCTGCACAGGAGCCCAAATCGCGCAAACCTCGCGTTTTGCCGATCCTGGTGCCAGCACCGCTTCGTCAGGAAGTGGCGGATACGTCGGGTGAGCCTGGAGAGTCCGACCATACCCCAGATCCCAATAAAGAAACCGGCATACCTGCGGACCCTGGTAAAATATGGAATGTCGATCTCGCAAGTCGCCGAGCTCTATGGAGTGCCGATCAAGACAATCCGGGCGATGTCCGTAAAGCCTGAGCCAGATCGGCCTATTGCATGGAGACCGTTTAAACATCAGCCACTTTAATCCGCACGCCGACTGTCAATGCGGTGAGCTGATAGATTGCTTTGCGACCGGCGCGGCAATTGGCGAGCTCCTCTCGATCAAGACGGTAGGGGATGCGCGAAACTATTTGCCGGATATCGGCCGGATTATCGTATCAAGATCGAGCTGACCGCAATCGATGCGCAGCGTGCAGCGGAAGCGGCGGCCGACATCGATGTCGCCTTGATGCTGAGCGTTCCGCAAGCCTCGGCTGCCGATGCCGCGGAACAGGAAACCGGATTGGCCGCGAAACGACCTTGTTGCCGCGGGCGCTGGAACCCTTCCTCGATCGGCGCGGTTCTCAGGTACGTGCTTGTTGCGGCGCATAAATGCGTTGCGGCGCCGACGCGCTCATCCATCACAACCGGGAATGAATCCTGATGGAGTATCCCTTGAACGGGACTCAGTCACACGCTTCGCACACTCCCGCGAGCCCAGTGCAACACCGCGCAAACGTGTTGCGGACCGGCGCGATCTTAGCGGAAGCGGCGGCGGCCATGGCCTTGTGGAACACGTACCGAGCACGAAAGGTGGAGCGCGAGCACCCGCCCACGGGGCGGTTCGTCACGATCGATGATGTCCGGCTCCACTACATCGAGAAGGGCGAAGGGTCACCGCCGGTGGTCCTGATCCACGGCAATGTCGTCACCGCCGAAGATTTCGCTCTCAGCGGCGTGCTCGACCTCACGGCCGAACAGGGACATCGCGTTGTCGCCTTCGACCGCCCTGGTTTCGGGTACAGCGATCGGCCGCGCCGCGCCGCGTGGACGCCCGCGGCGCAGGCCGATCTCCTGCGGCAAACGTTCGCGCGTCTCGGCATCGCGCGCCCGATTGTCCTTGGCCATTCCTGGGGCGCGCTCGTGGCCTTATCGCTTGCGCTGAACCACCCGGACGCCGTGCGCGGCCTCGTTCTGCTGTCGGGCTACTACTATCCGACTCTGCGCATGGATATCCCGCTGGTTTCGCTGGCGGCGGTCCCTCTCATCGGCGACGTGTTGCGCTATACCGTCTCACCACTCGTCGGCGCCGCGATGCTGCCGCCGAACTTCAAGCTGATGTTCGGGCCTGCCCCCGTGCCGGATCGCTTCAAAAGGAGCTTTCCGCGCGGTCTGCCGGTGCGGCCGTCGCAGCTCCGCGCCGAAGCGCAGGACAGCGCTACTATGGTCCCGGCGGTGGCGGGGATGCAGGATCGCTATCGGGAGCTGCAGATGCCGGTGGTGATCATGGCCGGCGCCAAGGACCGCATTGTGGATGTCGGCCGACACGCTATGCGGCTCCATAAGGACATCCCGCAGAGCAGCCTGCGACTGAAACCCGATGTCGGACACATGCTCCATTACGCCGTGCCCGAGCAGGTCGCGGACGCCATCGAGACGGCAATGGCCGACCGCCCCGCGACCGCCGTGCATCACACGGCCGCGGACCTGCATTCGCCAGCCGAATGGCCGGCTGCCGGAACGGCTCCATAAGTGACCCCCAAGCCGACTTCCTATTTCGCTGCATCGGAGACCCGTTCTTCTCTGGAACACCCCCGGAAGAGGACGGGACGCGAGCGAGTTGACGGAGTTTCGGCCAGAACCTTTCACAAAAGCGATCATTCCCCAAAACGGTTTAATTCTGGAGAGGGGCCGCTCGTCTTGATCGTGCTCGATAACCCACATGAGCACCGTCTCGCGTTAATTGAGCGTATCGATGGAGAGTGAGACCTATGAAGACAGAATATCGAGTATCCCTTGGAGACAGACGGCTTTTCATTGAGCGGCGCGGGTCGGCCATTCTTATCCTCGGCTTTATGGCTTTGGGGCTTTATCGCACGCTTCGCTCTTAACCCCTGCCCGTGGCGGCGCGGCTACACGCGATGCGGAAAACAGCATCCGTCATAGCACTCCTGAGAGCCCGTGACGCGGAGTGAACCTATCGCGCGCAGCTTTACACGAACTCTCTACTGAGCAGCTTGTGGCAACCGTAGTAGCTTGTCATAAGTCTGGAGATATTGATGCGTCATCTGCCGCGTCGTAAAACGGCGTTCGAACGCCTGCCGGACTTGATGCCGATCCAGGCTCGCAATTCTGCTCAACGCCGCCACGGCCTCGGCTTCGCTGTCGACGACAAAACCCGATGTGTTGTGCTCCACCACCTCGAGCACCGATCCCGACGGAACGCGATGACTGATGTCCCACAAGCCATCGCTTCTATCATCACGAGCCCGAACGGCTCCGGCCAATCGATCGGAAAAAGCATCGCCATCGCCTTCAAGAAATTCCTCCTTCTCGGGGTCCCGCAATTCGCCGACAAACTGGATCTGGGAATCAAGCTCGGGCTCGATCTTTTCTCGAAAGTAACGGGATCCGTCGCGCGGCACTTTCGCCGAGATCCGCAGCGGCAGCCCCGCTTGCCGTGCGATGCGAATGGCCGCTTCCGCCCCTTTCTCCGGCGACAGACGCCCGAGAAAAGCAATATAGCTGCCCGGTTCAAAACAGGGGCGTAAAAGCCCGGGGGGCATGCCGTGATAGACCGTACCGATCCAGTTCGCGTCCGGCAGCGGGGCTCGCTGGTTCCCTGAAATCGAGACAAACGGCGCATCGGGGAAGCGGTGGACCAGCGCTGTCAGTCCGGGCAGATCCAGGCGCCCATGCACAGTTGTTAGAAACGGAACACGAAGACAAGCCAAAAGAGGCAAATGCATCCAATCGATGTGGAAATGGATAACATCGAACTCCGTTGCTTGCTTGGCGAGATACTGTAGCGAGACCGTCTGCGCGACAATCGGATCCACCCGGGCTTGCTGAGCCGAAGAGCGCGCGGCCACACCGGGACAAGGCGAGCTCTGGTTATTGAACCGACATTCGCCAGATTCCCGGCAGTTTTGAGATCAGGATCGCCCCCTTTGATCGGCTCGGGCTACGACAAATTGCCTTCGTCGCGGGCAAGAGGCGATCGAAGCCGGCGGTTGACGGCACCGCAACGCTGATACACACCGTTTTGCCTGCATCAGGGCATGCCTCTTCCCTTGTCGCCCGCGCATTTGATCTCCCTGGCCCCTCATACCGGCGCGGGTGGTGCCCGCAGCCGACCGATCAGCGCCAGGCTGTCGGAGAACATCCGTCGCGACACCGCGGCCCTTAACCCATGTTCCGAGCACTTCTCCGAAAATCGCCTGTCCGAAACCAAGCCTCCCAACGTGGAAATTTCGGCCGTAGACGAGCACATCAGATGGGAGCATGGCAGAGCGTTCCAGCGCCTCGGCACAATCAATTGGCGTTTTCGACTGTCTTTTATGGCCCCAGAGGGCGGTTCCACCTTCTCGAGGATGCCCGAAAGGGTGATGATGACCTCACAACTGCTGGGTCTCCGGTGAATGTCGGAGTGACATAAAAAAGGGCGGCATGCCGCCGTCCGGTACCGGCCTCTTTTGAGGCCGATGTGAACAGGAAGGAGAGAAGGATGGAACGGCTTACCCGACGTTCGCTACTCAAAAGCTCCGCCGGCCTCGCCGCCGGAACATTGTTGGCGCGCCCGTTTGTTGCCAACGCCGCGGCCACAACAGCGACGGTGTGGTGGGTTCAGGGCTTTGCCCACGAAGAGGATACTGCATTCCAAAATATGGTCGCCAATTACGAGAAGGCGAGCGGCAACACGATCGAATACAGCATCGTGCCGTTCGCCGCGATGCGGCAGAAGGAGGTCGCCGCGGTGACGAGCGGGGTCGTGCCCGACATCATCGATCTCGGCGACCCCTTCTTTGCTGTGCTGAGCGCCTGGAACGACAAGTTGGAAGACCTCAGCGATGTCATCGAGACGCAGAAGCCGCTGTTCATGCCGACGGCGCTGCAGAACGGCTACGCCTACAACAACGTCGCGAAGAAACGCGGCTATTACATGATCCCGAACCGCATGACGGTGACCCCGTTCCATGTCTGGAAGTCGCTGCTCGACAAGGCCGGCTACAAACCCGCCGACATCCCGAAAACCTGGGACGCCTTTCTCGATTTTTTCCCGCAGGTTGCGGAGAAATTGCGGGCGCAGGGCAGGCGCAACGTCTATGCCTGTTCGATTATGATCAGTGCGGTCGGATTCGATGCGATCGGACACTTCGACCATTTCATGATCGCCTATGGCGGCAAGGATTTGTTCACGCCGGACGGCAAGGTTCACACCGACGACCCTAAAGTCCGCGAGGCCGCGATAAAGACGGTCACCCGGCTGGCGACTGCCTTCAAGAAAGGCTTCATGCCGCAGGCAATCCAGAACTGGAACGACAACGACGACAACAACGCCTTCCACTCCAAATTGCTCGTCATGGATTTCGATGGCAGCATCTCGACCGAGGTGGCACTCTGGAACAATAAGGAGGAGTATAACGACATCCTGACTTTGGGCCTGCCGCTCGGCAATGACGGCAAGCCGGTGGCCGGCATCATGGGTACGCAGGCGATGGTGGTCCCGAAGGGCGCCCCCAACATCACCGTCGCCAAGGAGTTTCTGAAATATTCGCTCGAGCCGAAAGTGCTCGCCGCCCTTCTGAAGAGCGGGCTCGGCCGGCGGCTGCCGCCGATGAAGTCGATCGTCGAGAATGACAAGGCGTTCTGGCTCGACCCGAAGAATGAGCCGCTACAAGCCTACACCCGGCAGGGTATCTACGGTCCGACGATATCGCCCTACGAAGTCTACAACCCGGCCCGCGCGCAGGTCTCGACCGAGCGCCTGTTCCCTCTTGCGATTCTCGATGTGATCAATAAAGGGGTGGCGCCAGAAGCGGCGGTCGACAAAGCATTCAAACGGACCGAGGAAATTTTCGCCAAATACCCGATCGCGCAGAGCTGAGGTCGGCCGGCAGCCAAGCGAAACGCCACGGATCTTGCTGAAGTCGCAGACGGGACAACAACAATCGCACCGGCGGGGATCGTGCGGTCGCTCGACGACCGCGACGAAACCCGTTTCGAAACGCATTTCAGGGGATGTTTCAATGGGCGTTTCAGGAGGCGTTTCTGGTCGGCGGCGCGCCGCAGCTCGGTATAAATGCATTGTCGGCGGCACTGATTGCGCTAAACGCGATCCATGCTCAGCGCGAAATCTTATGCGACTGCAACACGGCCCGCATCCATCCGATCATCACGAAAGGCGGCGACGTGGTCAGCGTCCTGCTTGCTGAGCTGCATATGGAAGCCTTCGTCCGTGGAGGCTCGCGCGAGGCGATCTTTCTATTTGATCGCGGTGCCGGCTCAGTGCCGATAATAATCGGGCAAAGCGAAGGTAGATACGGAGCAGAGAGGTAAGACCGAATTGGCCTAATGATAAAGCCCGCGAGGACGGATCCGAGTGCCAAGCTCCAAGGGTGGAAGGGCGATAACGGCCAGACGGCTCCAGCGTGCTTAGAGCTGCGTTGTGGAGGGAGGATT
>JAFAOB010000132.1 GCA_019238055.1 Alphaproteobacteria bacterium | reverse complement strand
CGTTTGTGCTCCTTTCAGGCCTCCTCCGCGAGCTTTCGGTCGACTCCTAAGCCAGTTGGCTCGCGCTCTGCTGCGGCATCCCACATCAGGCGCGGGTCGAAGGTCTCGGCGGCGAACATCGTCAGGATCACGACCGCACAGAAGGCGAGCGCACCCATTCCGGGTTGGATCGTGATCACCGCGCCAAATGCAACCAGCGCGCCGAGCAGCGATTCCATAAAAATGTCGATCATCGACCAGCGGCCGATAAAGCGCACGATATGATAGAGCCGGGTGCGGTCGCGCAGCCAGCCGGCGCGCCCGGCCTGGGTTGCGATCAGCATGATCGAGAGGCCGATCAGTTTCAGCATCGGCACCGCGATGCTGGCGAAAAACACAAGCGCGGCGAGCGGATATTGGCGCGCCTTCACCAGCTCCTCGACCCCACCCAGGATTGTGCTCGGCTGACCCGCGCCGAGCTGCACGATTGACAATACCGGGTAGTAATTGGCCGGGATGTAGAGGATCGCCGCGGCGATGATCAGAGCCCAGGTCCGCTGGATGCTGTTCGGCCGGCGCGCATGCAAGGCGCTGCCGCACCGTGGGCAGCGCGCATCGGCACCCTGTGGCGCGCTGACCAAACCGCAGGTCTCGCACCCGACAGCACCCGTCGAGCCGCCGCAAGGCAACGCATCCGGGCGATCCTCGGGGTCGAGCCGCTCCCACACCGCCTCACGATCGAGGGCGCTGTCGAGCCATACCAGCACGATCGTCAAGGCAAGCAGCGCATAGACGCCAATACGCAACCCGATCGTGACCAGATCGCCGAGCTTGACGTAAGCGACAAAGACGCCGAGCACAAAAACCTCGACCATCGACCATGGCCGCAATCTCTCCGCCAATGCGAAAATGCGGCGTAGATGGCGTGGCGGATGCTGCTCATGCGCGCGGATCAGCACATAGAGTGTAGCGGCAAGCCGGACGAGCGGCGCCACTACGGTAACGAACAATACGACAACGGCGAGCGGCGCCATATTCTGCAGCACCAGCTCTTCCGGTCCGGAAAACAGGTCGGCGACACGGCGGATGCCGGCAGTCTCGACGCTCATCAGCGGCGAGCTGCACATGACAATCAGCAAAATGAGCGCTGCCATCGCGAGTGCGACAACGTGCTGCAGCTGGTGAGTGGATACCCGGCGCAGCACGGTCGGGCAGCGCGCGCAATGGGCCGAACCGCCGGGATCGAGTTCGGGAACTTGCTGTAGCAGCCCGCAGCCCGGGCACTCGCGTAATTGCGGCCGGGTCGATGGCACACGGCGCGGCGCCGGAGCGGAAACGGTAGGGGCCCGGAAGGAGGTGCTCACCCGCGGACCGACAATGCTGTCAGCATCGCTGCAATGCCGTCCGCGAGCCGGCCGACGGCGGTGGTGATCGCCGCCACCTCGCCCGAAATCCCGGGTGCTGGGGGCGCCACCGAAAAGCGAAAACTGCGCAATTCGGGCTCGGTCTGGCGGGTCGCGCGCACACCCGCCTGGGCCTGCAAGACGAGATTGCCGGCGGCGTCTTCATCGAGCCGCTGGATGTTGACCTCGACGGTCGCATCGGGCCGGGCGCTCACCGCACCATTATCGGCGATGACCGTGCTTTGCGGCAGACGCTGGCCCAATTCCTCGACCAATACACGGTTCAGCATCGGTGCGAGCGGCTCACCCCACCAATCGTTCGACATCACGTCGAGCCGGTAGTTTTCCGACGAGCGCACGATCTGCGAGCGTTCGAGGAAATGAGCAATCGCGATCTGCTGCACCAGCACAATCTTGGGACCGCCGGCTTGTACTGGACCCGGTGCGGTCGCGATCGTGTAGAGCACCGGTTCAGGCGACGAACAGCCGGCCAGCAGCATCGCGAGAGCAGGCACGATCCCGAGGCCGAAACCACCGACAACCAGCCTCATTCGAGCCCACCGGCGGGGCGGCCTTTGATCAGCGCTTCGGGATGGCGCGACAAGAGATCAGCAAGGGCACGCAGCGAGTTGAGGGCGTCGGTTGTCTGCACCATCAGCCGCTCGAGATCGCGGTTGAACTTGGTGTTATCGCCATAACCGGCCTCGAGCGACACCAGCAGTCTGTTCGTATCGGTCAGGGTTTTTTGTAACTGGCTCGTCATGCCCGGCAATTGCTTGAAGGCTGGGGCGGTGCCGCTGTTCAAATTGTGGGTGAAGGTCTCGGCCATTGCGAGCGTCGCCGAAAGCTTGGTCAACGACTCGTGCAGTTGCGGCCCGCTCACCAGCGCATCGGTCGACTGCAGCAGCTGATTGAGATTTTGCCCAAGCTTGTCGAACTGGATCGTGTTGACTTTGTTGAGGAGGTCGGTTGCCGAGGCGGCGAGGCTGGCAAAGCCGGCCCCTGCGGTTGTCGGCAAGATGAAGTGCCCGTCATGCATCTCGACCTCGGCCGGCGGCGCGTTCGGGACAAATTCAAGCGCCACTTGCTGCTGGCCGGTGATCAAATTCGAGGTCTGCAGGGTGGCGCGCAGGCCTTTTTTGATGACCGCCTCGACGGCTTCCTGGTCGGTTTTGTACACCCTTTGCCCGATACCAACGATCCGTTCGGGCTCGATTTGGTAGCGGACCGGCGCCACAACCTCGTCTTTGGCGGTATCGTATTTCAGTTCCACGCCTTCCACCTGGCCGACGGCGAGACCATGCATCGTCACCGGCGAGCCGGGACCAAGCCCGCTGACCGATCCCGGGAAATATGACACCACCTCGATCTTGCGGGTGTAAGAGGCGTTCTGCGCGGCATCGCGGTCGGCAAACAGCGGGAAGACGTGATTTTCGGCGCTAGTCGCTTTGACCGGGCCGACAATATCCGGGGTCTCGAACGCAATCCCGCCGAGCAACACCGCCTTTAGCGACTCGAGCTGGATTTCGAGCCCGGTGCCGGCGAGCTTGATCGACAGGCCCGATGCGTTCCAGAACCGGGTTTCGTCGCTGACATAGCCGTCATAGGGGGCGCGGACAAAGGCGTGGATTGTCACGTATCCGGCCATGTCGGCGACGTCCCAGCCGAGCACTTCACCCACACTTTGATCGCGAAAGTAGATCGGTGAGCCGAGCGAGATCGAGCCCAGCCGCTTGGCCTTAAGCAAAAAGATGTGGCCCGGGACATGCTCGCTGAGGATCGGCGGGTCCTCGCGTCCCTTGAAGGCGCGTTGCGGCTTACCGGCGGTGGCGCCCGGCATCATCCCGACATAGCTGCCCGACAGTAGTGTTTCGAGACCGGAAACCGCACCGGCAAAGAGCCGCGGCTTGACTACCCAGAACACCGTCTTGTCGGTCAACAATGGTTCGGCCTGGGCAGTTGTGGCAATGGTGACAATAACGTGGCCATGGTCGGGGCCAAGCTTGAGGTCTTTGACCGTGCCAAAGACAATGTCCTTGAACTTGAGCTGCGATTGGCCGGGCTGCAGGCCCTCGCCGCTGTCGAAGGTGATGGTGATCGTCGGCCCTTCCTTTGACAGGGTGTCCCAGGCAAGCCATGCGCCGATCGCGAGCGCGACGAGCGGAATTATCCAGATTACCGACACCCGGCGCGTCCGGCGCGTCGTCGCCCGCGCCAGAACCGGCGGTTCCGATAGGTTTGTCATGACAAATTCCCCGCCCCAGCGCAGATCCCGCCGCTTTGACCCGAATGGAGTGTCCCGCCACTCGCCCGCCGGGTCAATCGATCGTCCATTAAGCCCGGAGAAGCTTCGGCTGACTATGCATTTTTGGCAAAGTCGGCGGACCCGAAGGCCTCCACAGCAGCGAGCTTTCCAACTCTACTTGAAAGTGCAGGGAGGTTTACCGACAGGGTCTCTCAACCGAGCCAGCACCTGGATTGCTCAATGCGAGCCGCTCACCGTGCCTCTCGAATGTTCAGGTCGGGAACCTCAGTCGTGGACGACGGGGCATAGACGGAACCCCGCCGCCTGACTGCCGGTTTTCTGATTGAGACAACCGGAACGCATCGGAAATGGACGCCAACGCTGTTTCGTTCGGCCGGGCAAAGGGGCAGGAAGCGCAGCTCTTTACGCTCGATAACGGATCCCTCAAGGCCTGCATCACGGATTACGCCGGGGCATTGGTCTCGCTCGAGGCACCTGACCGCAATGGCAAGGCGGGACACGTCGTGCTCGGGTTTGACGATGTCGCGGGATACGTCGACAATCGCGGCTCGTTTGGCGCGCTTCTTGGGCGCACAGCAAACCGGATCGCCAGCGGCCGGTTCACTCTCGACGGCAAGACCTACGAGCTGTCGAAAAACGAGGGCGAGAACACCTTGCACGGCGGCGCCGACGGGTTTGACAAGCGATTCTGGTGGGCCAAAGAGGCCACGCCGCAGCACATTACATTGTCCCTGACCAGCCAAGATGGCGATCAAGGCTTTCCTGGCGGGGTCTCGGTCGAGGCGACCTGGCGGCTCGACGGCCCGAGTTTATTACTGGAATTCACCGCCCAGACCACCAAGCCAACCCCGCTATCGCTGAGCGTGCATCCTTATTTCAACCTGGACGGCCCGAACGCGCGCGACTGCCTCGACCACGAGGTCGAAATATTTGCCGAGGCCTTTTTGCCCGCGGACCAGCAACAGATCCCGACCGGCGAGATCCGACCGGTCGCGGGAACACCGTTCGACTTCAGAACCATGCAGCCGATCAGCGCGCGTATTCGCGAGCCAGAGGAACAGTTGCGCTTTGCCAAGGGCTACGACCATTATTTTGTCCTTCCCGACCAGCGCGACGGGCAGCCTCGATTGGCGGCGCGCATTCGCTCGCCTAGAAGCGGCCGCGTTCTCGAAATTCTGACCACACAGCCGGGCCTGCAATTTTATACCGGGAACAATCTCAACGGCACCGCCCAGGGGCGCGGTGGTCTCTATCGGCAATCGGCCGGCTTTGCGTTTGAGCCGCAGGGTTTTCCGAACGCACCAAACGAGGCGAAATTTCCGACGACAATTTTGCGACCTGGCGAGCTCTATTCGCAGCAAATCGTCTATCGCCTCACCACCGATCAAACGGGAGACCGCCGATGATCGTTGTTGTCACCGGCGCCAGCGCCGGCGTCGGTCGCGCGACTGCGTTGGAGTTCGCAAGGCGCGGCCACGATGTCGCGATCCTCGCCCGCAACCGGCAACGCCTCGAAGTCGCGGCCGCCGAGACCCGAGGTGAGGGTGTAAAAGCGCTGCCGGTTGTCGCCGATGTTGCCGATTTCGCCGCAGTCGACGCCGCCGCGAGCCGGGTCGAGCAGGAGCTCGGCCCAATCGATGTATGGGTCAATAACGCGATGACGACGGTGTTTTCACCGGTCGAGAAAATCAGCCCCGAGGAGGTGAGGCGGGGTACCGAAGTCACCTATTTCGGCCAGGTTCATGGGATGATCGCGGCATTGAAGCGGATGCGGCCGCGCAATCGCGGCGTGATCGTCAATGTCGGGTCTGCCCTCGCCTACCGGGCGATCCCACTCCAATCGGTTTATTGCGGCGCAAAGTTTGCGGTGCGCGGGTTCACCGATTCCTTGCGCAGTGAACTGCTTCACGATAATTGCGCGGTCAAGCTGGTGATGGTGCATTTGCCCGCCGTCAACACCCCGCAATTTGACTGGGCCCTGAACAAAACCGGCCAGCAGGCCCAACCGGTGCCGCCAATCTTTCAGCCGGAAGTCCCGGCGCGCGCAATTGCTTACGCCGCGGAAAACCCTGACACGCGCGAAATCTGGGTCGGGTTTTCGACAATCAAGGCGATCGTCGGCAACATGCTGATTCCGGGTTTGCTCGACCGCTATCTCGCGAAATTCGGGTACACCGGGCAATTGAGCGGCGAAGCATTGCCATCAAACGCGCCAGCCAATCTTTTCGAAACCGTCGACGGGAATTATGGCGCGCATGGGCGCTTTGATGCGCAGGCCCG
>JAFAOB010000118.1 GCA_019238055.1 Alphaproteobacteria bacterium | reverse complement strand
GAGTGCTAGCCGAGGATATCGCGGCGCGCCGCACTCAGCCGCCATTTGCCGCCTCGGCGATGGATGGCTACGCGGTGCGTGCCGACGATCTTGGCCGCATTCCGGCCGAGTTGCAGATTGTCGCCGAGATCCCGGCCGGCGCGGGGTTCGGTGGTCGCGTTGGCCCGGGCGAGGCAGCGCGGATCTTTACCGGCGCACCGATGCCGGCCGGCACCGATACGGTCGTCATTCAGGAAGATACAGAGCGCAGCGGCGATCGGGTGCGGGTGCTCGAAGCAGCACCCCGCGGACATTATGTGCGCCGCGAGGGCCTCGACTTCGCCGCGGGCGATGAGTTGCTGCGCGCCGGGCGCAGGCTGACGGCGCGCGATATCGGCCTCGCCGCGGCGATGAACCGCCCCTGGCTGTTTGTCCGGCGCCGCCCGCACATCGGGATCCTGTCGACCGGCGACGAGATCGTGATGCCGGGCGACCCGATCGGCCCGCATCAGATCGTCAGCTCCAACAGCTTGGCGCTCGCCGCGATCGTCGCCGCTTGCGGCGGGGTCGCAGTCTCGGTCGGCAACGCTCCGGATGATCCCGAGGCTTTGCGGCGAATCGCAGCCGCAACCCGCGGCGTCGATCTGCTGGTCACGACCGGCGGCGCTTCGGTCGGCGAGCACGATCTGGTGCGCGACGCACTCGCCTCAGACGGGTTCGAGCTTGATTTTTGGCAGATCGCAATGCGGCCCGGCAAACCGTTAATGGTTGGCCGCTATCGCGGTACCCCGATGCTGGGCCTGCCCGGCAACCCGGTCTCGAGCTTCGTCTGCTCGATGCTGTTCCTGGTCCCGGCGATGGCGCGGCTGAGCGGGGTTCACGCAGCCGAGAATATGGCCGGAACTGTGCGCCTCGGCGCGCCGGTTGCCGCCAACGACCGCCGACAGGACTATTTGCGCGCCCGTCTCTCCCGGGGCGCGGACGGCATCGAGGAGGTTTCCCCATTTGAGATTCAGGACAGTTCGATGATGCGTCTGTTGGCCGACGCGGATTGCTTGATCGTGCGCCCGCCCCACGCCGTCGCCGCGGCGACCGGGGAAACCGTACCGATCATCCGCTTCCCGACCGGCGCGCTGCCGATTTGACCTCCAGATTTGACCTGACCTTGATGCGGCTTTGATGCGGATGTGATCCTATCACGCGACTTGACGGAACCCCGTGAACCAAAGTAGAACGGGATTGCGTTTTGGATTCGTTCCGGGCTGCCGGGGATAGAGGTTCCAATGCTGACGGCAAAGCAGCGTGAATTGCTGCTGTTCATTAATCAGCGGCTGGTCGCAACCGGGGTGTCACCATCGTTCGACGAGATGAAGGACGCGCTGCGGCTGAAATCCAAATCCGGTATTCATCGGCTCGTCAGCGGGCTTGAAGAGCGCGGCTTTATCCGCCGGCTGCCGCATCGCGCGCGGGCCTTGGAGGTGGTCAAATTGCCGGAGGAGAGTGCCGCGCTCGCTGGCGATCGCGGCGGGTTTCAGGCGACGGTCATTCACGGCGACTTTCGGACGTCGCTGCCAGGGGCGCCGGTCGCGCTTGATGTCGAGGCGGTTGAACTGCCACTTTATGGTCGGATCGCCGCTGGAACCCCGATCGAGGCGTTGCGCGATCAGAGCGCATCAATCGGCGTGCCAGCAAGTCTCCTCGGTCGTCGCGGGGAGCATTATGCGCTCGAAGTTGCCGGCGACAGCATGATCGAGGCCGGCATTTTCGACGGCGACACGGTGGTGATCGAGCGCGACGATACCGCCGAAAATGGTGCGGTCGTCGTTGCACTGATCGACGATCAGGAGGTCACATTGAAGCGCCTGCGCCGCCGTGGCGCCTCGATTGCCCTCGAACCCGCCAACAAGGCGTACGAAACTCGTATTTTTGGCCCTGACCGCGTCAAGGTGCAAGGCCGTCTCGTCGCATTGTTGCGCCGGTATTGAGCCCATTTCAGCGAACAGCCGTGCGCCGGAGTGGTGGTTGCGCGCGGCACGGTTTCGCAAGGTCCAATCCCGACACCGCGACAGCGGTTACATTGTTACGTTCAAATTCCAAAGCGGGCCGTTGATCGCGATCGTAAAGGTTAGGTTCGCAGAGATCATATCGGGGCAAAAAGCCTCGGTAGGAAACCTCCTCGGTCAGCGTGACGTAGAGATGCCGCCGGGGTCATCGAAGCAGTCGAAGATAATTTCTGTGGCGCCGCGCGCGTATCATCATGTGCCGCCGGCTATGAAGATCCAATTACACAGCTCTGCCTGCTGCCAGGCTCGATAACCCGCCCTCGCAAATCGATAGTTCGAATTTGATGGTGCTCTCCGACCTGCGCTAAGCGCTGGCGTTCTGTGACGCGACCAATAGCGCTCATCGCGACTAGTTAGGATTGCATCCCGCGCAGAACGAGGTAGCAACATCGTATTCCAAATCTGGAAGCGGTTGCCGGAATACGCGATAGTCGTCCGACCAGCGATAACCGGGAACGGGGGGTTATGGTGCTGATCGCCGGCAGGCGGGCCGACAAGCCCGTGTTTAATCTCGTCTTGATCAAGCCGACCCATTACGACGATGAAGGTTACCCAATCCGGTGGTTCAGGGCCGCGATTCCATCGAACACGCTCGCTGCGCTGAATTCACTCGCCGAAGATGCGCGGCGCCGTCTGGTGCTTGGGCCTGATATCGAGGTCCGGATCCGCACCTTTGACGAAACCAACCAACGCGTTCGTCCCGAGCGCGTCATTCGCATGATCTGTCGGGCCGGTGGACGGGCACTGATTGGGCTGGTCGGCGTCCAGTCGAACCAGTTTCCGCGCGCCCTCGGTCTTGCCCGGCCGTTTCGAGCCGCCGGCCTCCCGGTCTGCATCGGCGGCTTTCATATCTCGGGCTGCATTGCGATGCTGCCAGAGGTGCCGCCGGAGATGGTCGAGGCGCAGGCGCTCGGCATATCGTTCTTCGCCGGCGAAGCGGAGGGCGGCCGTCTCGACCAGGTCTTGCGCGACGCCTGGAACGGCGCGCTGCAGCCCCTCTACAATCATATGAACGATCTGCCGGCTCTCGAAGCCGAGCCGCTGCCGATGCTGCCGCGGCGGCATGTCCGCCGGATCGCGCACTCGTTTTCAAGCTTCGATCTCGGCCGCGGCTGCCCCTACCAATGCTCGTTTTGCACGATCATCAATGTCCAAGGCCGCAAGAGCCGATTCCGTACACCGGACGATCTCGAGGCGGCAATCCGCGCCAATTGGGCCCGCGGCATCCGCCGATTTTTTATTACCGACGACAATTTCGCACGCAACCGCAACTGGGAGGCGCTGTTCGACCGCATGATCCGGTTGCGTCAGGTGGACGGGATCAAGCTCAACCTGATGATCCAGGTCGACACCTTGTGCCACCGCATCCCAAATTTCATTGATAAGGCGGCGCAGGCCGGGGTGCGCCGCGTTTTTATCGGCCTCGAAAATATCAACCCGGACAATCTGCTCGCGAGCAAAAAGCATCAGAACAAAATTACCGAATATCGCGTCATGCTGCAGAAATGGCGCGAACACGGGATGATCACTTATGCCGGGTACATCACCGGGTTTCCGGGCGACAGCAAGGACTCGATCCTGCGTGATATCGAGATCATCAAGCGCGAGCTGCCGCTCGATTTGTTGGAATTATTTTATCTGACGCCATTACCCGGCTCCGAAGACCACCGGAACCTGTTGCAAAACGGCGTGTGGATGGATGACGATCTGAACAAATATGATCTCTCCCACCGGGTCACGCATCACCCGCGTATGTCCGACGCCGATTGGGAGGGAGCGTACCGTGCCGCTTGGGAAAGCTTTTACAGTCCCGATCATATCCGCACGATTCTGCGGCGCGCCGCCGCCAACCCGAACGGCCGTCCGCGGACGATCGTGATTGCACTGTTGTGGTTCAAGCTCGCGGTGATGTTTGAAGGGGTTCATCCGCTCGAAGGCGGCGCCCTTCGCCGCAAGTCGCGACGCGACCGGCGCTCTGGATTACCCAGGGAGAACCCGCTCGCCTTCTACCTGCGCATCGCGGCGGAAATGGTGATCAAGGCCGGGCGTTACTGGTCGGTGTTTCGCAGCATGCAGCGAATCCTGAAAAACGCGCTCGCCGCACCCGACCGCTGGACTTACGCCGATCTTGCGATCGCGCCGGCCGCACCCGATGAACTCGACCACCTTGACCTTTACCGCGTGACGAATGGCGGCAAGGCGGCGGTCGCCCGCAAACGCCGCGATGATCTGCTGCGCGCCGCGGCGGGCTGAGCGCTAGATCTCGATCGCGGTTACGAGATCGACCGGGCGTGCCGATGCTCGATCGGTAACCCGCGCTTTCACTGTACCAGGATCAGTATACACATTTATTATTTCTCCGGGAGACGGCGTTACAGCATTGTACATCTTGAAGCTAGTCGTTATTGCGCCGTCTTTTCGCCGCAGCATAACTTGATAAGGCATTGGAGCCTCGCGAAAGCCATTACGACGGCTAACCTACTTGCGGATAGTGAAAGATGATAAAATGGTTGTGCATCGTGACCTCATTGAGCAACTTCTATGCGATCGACCATGGCCGCGATCCAAGCAACGCGATCGCACATAAAGCGCCATTGGATACCGCGATTATTCGCGTACTCGACTCGGAGTCGGAATGCTTAAGAGGCGGTTTTCAGAATTCCCGAGCGAGCCTGCCTGCAACCAGGAATATGCAGGCCGCCTGGAGCAGCGACTGAATGACAAACCCGAGCCGGTCGTAGCGCAGCGCCAAGCGCTTGTTCTCCAGCACCCAGGCAGGCACCGTCAAGTTAGCCGGGAGCGGGCTTGGTGGAGCCGGGTTGGTCAGGTAAACGGGCAGGATGACGACGCCTCGAGACCCAATTTACGCCGGCTATCGATACCCTGCTGAGATCATCAGCTACGCA